>CAZRYD010000019.1:0-35711 GCA_964604225.1 uncultured Caldilineaceae bacterium | reverse complement strand
TGGCCGAAGATGTCTCCATCGAGCGCTGGTTCAACGAATTTATGTGGCCGCTGGAGAGCAATCTAATCGAAGAAGATGTCTACTGGGGCATGCTGCTCGGCCTGGTGGAGATGATTGAGGGCGGTGTGACCACGGTCGCCGACCACTACTTTTTTATGGATCAGGCCGCTCAAGCGGTCGAACAGGCGGGTACGCGCGCGGTCCTGGGCTGGGCCGTTTTTGGCGACCGGGGTTATGAGGCGCTAGCGGAAACCGCCGCTTTTGTGGAGCGCTGGCAGGGTCAGGCCCATGGCCGGATCACCACCTGGATGGCCCCCCACGCGCCCTACACCTGCGACGACGATTTTTTGCGGGCCACCGTAGCCCACGCCAAGCGTCTGGGCGTCGGTATTCACATCCACGCCGCCGAAGAGATGGGCCAAACCCAGGCCAGTTTGCAAAAGCGGGGTCTGACCCCCATTCAGGTGCTGGCCGAAACCGGCGTGTTGGACGTGCCGGTCATCATTGCCCACGGCTGCGGCCTTCTCCCGCAGGATATTGACCTGCTCAGACAAGCTGCCGGCCCGGTAGGGGTGGCCCACGCCCCCAAAACCTACCTCAAGCTGGGTATGGGCTTGACCCCCGTCCTGGCCTTGCGCGAGGCTGGCATTCCGGTGGGACTGGCCACCGACGGCGCGGTCAGCAACAATACGCTTGACGTTTTCGAGAGTTTACGGCTGATGGCCATGCTGCAAAAGCACGAAGCCCGCAACCCGGAGGTCATGCCGATTCGCCAGGCGTTGGAGATGGCGACCAAAGACAGTGCGGCTGTCGTCGGACTGGCCGACCAAATCGGTCAAATTACGCCTGGCTACCTGGCCGATGTAATTCTGGTAGACTTGAGCGGAGCGCATCACCAGCCGCTGCACAGCCTGACCGCCAGCCTGGTTTACAATACCCGCACCAGCGATGTCCAGACCGTCATCGTCAACGGCGAAATTATTATGCGGGATCGCCGGATTTTGACTCTGAACAAGGCCGAAATCATTCGCCAGGTCAACCGAAGTATGGAACGGCTGGCCCAGCGAGTACCCAATAAACGCATTCAGGTTTATAATCCATAGCTTTGGCCGCTGACTGATGTCGGCTGGCGGCTCACACTCATTTAAGGGTTATTGTTATGCCTCCTCAATTAAAGTTTCATCCTGAAGTAAAAACTGCGCTGGAAAAAGGCCAAGCCGTGGTTGCTCTGGAATCGACTGTGATTACGCACGGCCTGCCTGTCCCAGAAAATATCGAAGTGGCCCGCGCCATTGAAGCGGTGGTGCGGGAGCAGGGGGCAGTGCCAGCCACCCTGGCTATTTTGCATGGCGAAATCACCGTGGGCCTCACTCCGGAGCAGTTGGCCTACCTGGGGACAGCCCAGAATGTACGCAAATGCTCGCGCCGGGATTTCCCGATTGTGGTGGCCCGCCGCGAGGATGGAGCCACCACGGTGGCTGGGACGATGATGGTGGCCCACTGGGCCGGGATTCGCGTGTTTGCCACCGGCGGCATCGGTGGGGTGCATCGTGGCCAGCCCTTTGACGAGTCGGCTGATTTATTGGAGCTGGGCCGCACGCCGGTGACTGTGGTTTGCGCCGGGGCCAAAGCGATCTTGGACTTGCCCCTCACCCTGGAAGTGCTCGAAACGCAAGGAGTGCCGGTCATCGGTTATCAAACCGACGAATTCCCCGCCTTTTATTCTCGCAGCAGCGGGTTGTCCCTCGAACTGCGGGTCGAAACCCCGCCAGAGATTGCCGCTATCATCAAGGCTCGCGATCAAATGGGCTTGAGCGTTGGGATCCTCGTGACCGTGCCGGTTCCTGCCGAGGCGGAATGGCCGGCCGCCGAAGCCCAGGTGGTCATTGACCGGGCCTTGCGGGACGCCGCAGCCGAGCACATTACCGGTAAAGCTGTCACGCCTTACCTGCTGCAACGGGTCAGCGACCTCTCCAGTGAGCGCAGCAAAAAGGCCAATATTGCCCTGCTGCTGAATAATGCCCGCTTGGCCGCCCAAATTGCCCAAGCCTTGACAGGCTGACCGCAGACGAGGACTGGTGACTGTTAAAAGTAAAATCCAAAATCTAAAATCCTTCGATGCCCAAAAAAATCATCATTGATACCGACCCTGGCGTAGACGATGCCATGGCCATTCTGCTGGCCTTAAAATCGTCGGAGTTGGAACTGGTGGGCTTGACCACCATTTTCGGCAATGTTTACACCGATTTAGCCACTCAGAACGCCCTGCGCCTGGTCGAATTGGTCGGTCGGCCCGACATTCCGGTGGCGCATGGGGCCGAGCTGCCCTTGCTTGTGTCCCTTGAGTCTGTGGCCGATTTTGTGCATGGCCGCGATGGGCTGGGCCATATTTACCTGCCGCCGCCGCAGGGCCGGGCGATTGATCGGCCGGCGGCGCAATTTATAGTGGACATGGTCATGGCTCAGCCCGGTGAAATTACGCTCGTGCCCATTGGCCCTTTGACCAACCTGGCTCTGGCCCTGGCCCTGGAGCCACGTCTGGCCGAAAATGTGGCCGAAGTGGTCATTATGGGCGGGGCGGCCACGGTCAACGGCAATGTCATCCCTGCGGCCGAGGCCAATATCATCAACGACCCCCACGCCGCCGACGTAGTTTTTACCGCCGGTTGGCCAGTGACCATGGTCGGCCTGGATGTGACCATGCAAACCATCATGACCGACGCTTATCTGGCCGAACTCAAAGCCTCCGGCTCAACCACCGCCGAGTTTATTTATCAGATTAGCCGCCTTTATCGGGATTTTCACTACGAAACGCATGGCCTGGCCGGCATGCACACCCACGACCCTTCGGCTATCGCCTATGTGCTTGATCCTACCCTATTTACCACAGTTCGCGGACCCGTGCGGGTAGTTACCGAAGGTCTTGCGACCGGGCAAACGCTTTTGGATCGCCGACGTAACTGGCGCGAGCCCAATGCCTGGACCGATCAACCGGCGGTGAATGTCTGCCTGGAGGTAGACTCAGAGCGTTTGTTAGCCTTGTATAAACAGCGCATCACGGCCTAATTGTTTGGATTGGAGAGTGGGTAAAGCTGCCAGCCTAAACCATGGATTTTGTTGCTTTTGGCCTCATTATTGACGATATTGTTTTCCCCGACGGCCAAACCGTGCTGGGTGTATTGGGCGGGGGCGGTCCTCAAACGGCCTTTGGGATGAAGGTATGGGCCGAGCGGGTCGGCCTGACCGCCGGTGTTGGCAGCGATTTACCTGCCAGCGCCCTGGCCTGGTTAGAGGCAAGCGGAATTGATACGCAGGGTCTCCGCTATTCCGGCGAGTGGCCGACCCCGCACGCCTGGCAAATTCTGGAAGCGGATGGCCGCCGCACCCAGGTCTGGCGGGTCTCCGGCCCGGCCATTGGCCCACAATTGCGACACCGGCTGGAATATCTACCGCCCGATTACCGCCGGGCGCGTGGTTTCCATATGGGGGTCCATCCCGAAGAAGCTGATCTGGATTTTATCAACGCTTTGCGCCAGACGGGAGCGGTGGTTAGCCTTGAACCATTTCGACCCGCTGCGCGAGCCTTGAATAAGACCGAACTGCGGGCGCTTCTGTCTGCCGGACAAATTTTTTCTCCCAACGAGGCGGAAGCTCAGTCGCTGGTCGGGCCGACTGAACCGCGGAAACTGCTGCGGCGGCTGGTCGAAGCTGGGGCCGAAATTGTGGCCTTACGGCAGGGGGAAAAGGGCGCGACCGTCCACCGGGCCGATACCGGCGAAACCTGGCATATTCCTGCCGTGGCAACCCGCGTGCTTGATCCCATCGGCGCGGGCAATGCCTTCTGTGGCGGCTTTTTGGCCGGCTGGGTACAGCGCGGCGATCTGCGGCTGGCCGGGTTGTCTGGGGCGGTAGCCGCCAGTTTTTTAGTTGAACAGGTTGGCTTGCCGCTGAACAGCGCAGAGACGCAGCGTCAAAGAGACGAGGAAGTGAAGCGGCGGCTGGCAAATTTGCAGGCTAAGGCAGAACGGCTTTATCGGTGAGTCGTAATGATGGGTTTGACATGCCCCTTTACCTGCATTAAACTGCCGCTATGGGTGTCCCCAAGTTGAAACAAGAGCTGCTTTTATTGGTCGCTTTGCTGTTTATTCTGGCAGCTTGCGTTCCTCCCACCCCACCGCCCTCGCCGACGCCCTGGCCGACGGCCACGGCCACCGCTACCCCCGCTTCAGCCGCTGCCACCACGACTCCCCGCGCCTCGGCCACGGCGACCCGCACCCCGGTTCCCACTCCAACCCCGCCGGTGATGGACATTGTGGTCTGGGAAAGCTTGCCCGAAGCTCAAGCCAAGGCCCTGGCTGAGGATGTGCAGGCTTTTCAAAAGGAGTTTCCCTACTATACGATCACGCTGCGCCATTACGACAGCCCCGAAAAATTTATGACCCCCTTGATGGCTGGGGAAACCCGCTTTGATGTGGTGCTGGCCTCGCCGGTTTTGCTGGGCAGCTTGTGGCAGGCCGAGCAACTGGCCCCCATGTCCGATTTTTTCTCCTCTACATTTTTGGATAGTTTTGCCTCGGTCACCCTCCAGGGCGCGAGTCGCGATAACCAGATTTGGGGTCTGTCTGATACGGCTGGCTTTCATCTGCTGCTGTTTTACAATCGCGACCTGGTTGACTCGCCGCCCACTGATACCAAGGCCCTGGCTGAGTTGGCCAAAAAACTAAAGGTGCGGGTCTTGGGGGTCAATAGTTACGATCCGTTGTGGCTGGCGCCCTGGTTGTCGGCCTATGGGGGTTGGCTGACCACGGCCACGGGCCGGCCCAGCCTGGATACTCCGGCTATGCAGCAGGCGCTGACCCTCTATCTTGGCTGGCAGAGCGGCTCGAATAGCTTGGCTCCGCTGGCTACCTATGACGAAGTGCGGACCCAATTTCTGGCCGGCAACCTGGCCCTGGTCATCGATGGGGAATGGGCTATTGGCGAGTTGGCCCGCGCTGCTAACATCAGTTGGGGGGTGGCTCCTTTGCCCGGCGTGGCCGAAGAGGGCGAAAACCAACCGGTGGCGCCGCTGGTGCTGGTGCGTTATTGGGCTGTCAGCCGCCAGGCCACGGGTAATAAGGCCCAGGCAGCGGCGACCTTTTTGGAGTTTGTCACCCGCCCGGAACGGCAGTTGGAGCGAACCGTCCGCTTTGGCTTGCTGCCCACCCGCCGCGAGGCTCTGGATGACCCGTTGATTGTTAACGACTCGGCGCTGCGGCTCAGCTCCGAGCAGATGCTGGCCGGGCGAACCGTTCCCTTGGGCGTTAACGCCGATGCTTTACTCAACGCCATGCGCGAGCCGCTCCGTCAGGCGCTTGAAGGCAAGCTGACCCCTCAGCAGGCGGCGGAGATGATGCAAGCGAACGCGGAAAGATAGTGGCTTGAGGAACTGCTTTACCTGGTAATTGTCTGTTCGCCAATATTTTCAAACCCCTGGTCAGAAGCTTTATAAACCACAATTTGTACCGTTTCCGGGTTCACCCCCGCCGGCAAAGAGAGGGCGTAGACATCCTGCACCATTTCGCCGGGCTGCCAGCGGTTGGTCGGGTAGATGCCCCAGACCGGCTGGTGATCCTGAATGACTGCTGCCCCATTGTTCATTAATACCTGCCCTCCGAGCAAAGGCCGGACGGAAATTGTGTAAGTCTCGCTGAGCGGCTGCGCGGTTTGCCAGTAGAGAGCAATTTGCCAGTTGGCTCGCGGCAAACGAGCAGCCACAGCGCCGGGTAAAGGGTAGGTGGTGTCTATTTGCTCCCAACCAACCAAGCGCAAGGCATCGCCAAAGCGCAGATCGAGAGCCGAGGCCGTGGCGGGAAGTTGGGTACGCGGGGCCGGCCAGAGCGCAATGAGTTGCTCGCCGGCTGCCTGCGGATATTTGTCTGCCTGGAAGATGGCCTGGGGAGCAGCGGCGATGGCCTGCCGGCTGATGTAGGTGGACAGGTTGTCAATGTGTCCAACGGCGGGTGGTAGGGTGAAATCGCCGGGGTTAGTTGGATAAACACCTGGTGCCGCCGCCCAGATGGTGCTCAGATATTGCAGCGCCACTTGCTCTGGAAAATCGCTGGAGATGAGGGCCGGCGGGGTGGGCCGGTCGGCCAGGATGGCCCAGCCGGGGTCCAGGCCGGTATCGTCGGGCAAGTTGTGTTGATTGGCCCGGGGAAGGTTGGTGGAGAAGCGGTAAATGAGCAGGATAATGAGGATAGTGAGTAAAGTGTAAGGCGTGAGGCGTGATACGTGAGGCGTGAGGCGTAAGAGGGATGGTGGATTATTGATTAGCTCACTATTCGCCACGTGTGCCCGCGAGGGTATTCGCCACCCGTGGCCGCCGCCCCTGGTGGCAGGCCATTCGCCCATTCGCTTCAGGCCAGCCGCAACCCCGATGATAAAGATTGGATAGGCCGGGATAATTACCTGAAACCAGTTGCCAAAGCGGTAGAGCCAGCAAAAGGAAAAGTAAATCAGTAAGGTGCTGTATAGAAAAATGGCCCGCCGCTTGCCCAAAAAGGCCAGACCGGTGAGTCCGCCCAGAAAGATGGGCCAGGTGAGTTCCTGCCACAGCAGGGCCGGAAATTCGGGGGTGAAGAAATTGTGCAGAGTCAGGCCGGGAGCCAGTTCAGCGCGGCCCTGTTGAATGGTCAGAAATTGAACAAACCAGGCCCAGGCGCTGGGCCACTCGCCGACGCCGCGCCACTCTGGGTGCAGCGCCCCTCGGATAAAAACGTAAGCATAGCTGATCAGCGGCAAACAAGTCAGTCCAATAGCCGACAGGACAAACTTGGGTTTGAACAGAGCGGACAGGTTGAGCGAACCGGTCGCATCGCGCCGCGAAAAGATAAACCATAAGAGGGGAGGCAGAATAAAAAGCGTCGTGAGCATGTTCGCCAGCATGGTACCGCTGATGAAAGCCAGCCACAGCAGAGTCGAATCGCGGGGTTCCTCATCCCAGCGGAAAGCCAGCCAGATGACCAGGAGGGTTTGAAAAACGGCGCTGGTATATTGTTCGGTGGTGATGCTATAGTACCAGAAAAAGAAGGTGACGGCGTAAAAGACAGTCAAAAGGAAGGCGAAGGGCCACTGCCGGTGAGTCACCCGGAGTAAAATGAGGTACAAAACCAGGAGCGAAGCCAGGCTCCATAGGGTTGAATACAACGAAAGAATTTGGATCGGGTTGAGCACCCAGCTTAATAATGCCCTGCCCAGGCGAAACCAAAGCCAGCCGCCCATGGTGTAGAGCGGGTAGCCGGGGGCGTTGCTGGGCCGACCTTCTACCTGGGCGTATTGATGGGTAATCAGGTCGCCGCCGGTCAACTCGTCGGGGCGCAGACCGTTATCCAGGGTCAAGAGGTAGAGCAGGGCCGTAGCTACCAGCAGCAACCCGACCCTGTAGCCGGCAACCCATCTGTTTGAGGCAGCCATGGTCAATGATCTCACGGATGATTAATGGAGCGGCCGTACTATATCAAAGGGGGAGAGCTTTGTCAAAAGGAATTTTGGCGGCTGGTTCTCTTGACAGATTGGCCCGACAAAGTTACCATGTCAACCTATCTGCCGTTGGCAAAGATAACCCCTGAAAACCATTCTCTTGGGAGTTAAATGAGATTGTGAGCGACAATTTATCCACCCCCTTCCCCAAGCCGCCAGAATTACAGCCACTCGCCGCGCCGCCAGCGAGAGGACGGCAGATTTTTAGCACCCTGCTTATTATTGTCGGTTTCGCTTTGCTGGCAAGCGGCGGCTGGATGTTTGTCCAGTACCAAATCGAGGCCAATGCACCGCCCCCCGCCCGGATTATCGAGGTAGCGGTAGCCGATTTGACCAAAACACCGACGCCTCAACCCAGCCCAACACCCCAGCCAACCCACACAAACACTCCGACCTCGGCTCACCAACTGGGTGATACCCTGGCCCTGGAACCGACCCATACCCGCCCGGCGACAGCGACGCCTACGCCGGAAGACACGCCGACCCCGGAACCTCCGCCAACCGCTACGCCGGAAATCGACCCAACCCCGGAATCAACAACCGAGGCCATTCTTTCGTTAGAGGATAACCCGTTGGTGACCGAAGGGGCGGAAGCCGCTCCAGCCGCAGCAGAGGCAGGCTCCGCTGACAGCACGCTTGAGTCGCCGCTCACGCGGATTGTGGCTTCGAGCATCGGCTTGGATGCCCCGGTGGTGGGGGTGGGTTGGGTCACAGAAATGCGCGGAGGCGTGCCGACCAATATCTGGACCGTGGCCGATTACGCCGCCGGCTGGCACAGAAACTCGGCGCTGCCCGGCCAGGGAGGAAATATCGTTCTTTCCGCCCACCACAACATCAAGGGCGAAGTCTTTCGCTATACTATTGATTTAAACGTGGGTGATATTGTCACCCTTTATTTGGGTGAGCAGGTTTATAATTATGCCGTAGTCGATAAATTTATCGTCAAAGATAAGGGCGAACCTGATGCCGTGCGGCGGGAGAATGCCAAGTGGATTGGTCCTTTTAACGAAGAACGGTTGACCCTGGTGACGTGCTGGCCCTACACCAATAACACCCACCGGGCCATCGTCATTACCAAGCCGGTTCAGCAATGACGGCTGATAGCAGACTGCCGACCGCCGCACAAACACGGAATAATACTTCGGTGCAGGCCCCAGGCGCATAAATCCAATTTCCAGGAAACCCCATGCATTTTTCTCATTCTTCAGCCATTTGGCAGCAATTTCCTCAGCTTGTCCCCGGCTTATTGGTCGTCGAAAACATCGATCCTCAGGCCGAGGTTGAGCCACTGCTGTCACCCTGGTATCACCGTGCTCGTGGGCGCTTGAGCCAGGGAACAGAGTCTGACCTGTCCGAAATTTCGGCCTGGCGGCGAGCCTACGCCCACATGGGCTTAAAGCCGACCCAATACCGTTCCGCCGCCGAAGCCCTGCTGCGCCGTTTTCGCAAAGAAGGTGACTTGCCGCGTTTGCATCCCCTGGTTGACCTGTGTAACGCCGTATCGTTGGCCTTTGCTTTGCCTGTGGCCGTATTTGACCTGGCCGGGGTGGAGGAATATTTAGAGGTGCGCTACGCCCGTGGCGACGAACAATACCTGGCTTTTAGTGGGGAAATTGAAACGCCGGAGCCAGGCGAAGTGATTTTTGCCGATGCGGCCAGCCAGGTTCACGCCCGTCGCTGGACCTTTCGCCAGAGCCGCCGCTCGACGATTGGCCCGGAGACCCACAACGCCCTCATTGTCAGCGAAGGGCTGCATCCAACGGCGGCGGCGGATGTGGCTGCTTTGCTCGACGCGCTGGTCGAGGGAATTGCGGCTGTTTGGCCAACTCCCCGGCAGCGGGCTATCCTCACCGCCGCCACGCCCCGGCTCGAATTCTCGATTAATCCTCGCTGAGATCAAGCACCCAGATGCCATCCAACGCTGTGTCGTTGGCCGCGACCAGGGCAATTTTGCGGCCATCGGGGGAGACTTGCCAATCGTTGTTGGCAATCGTCAGATTGGTCCCGCCCGGAAAAAGCGGGCGAGTTTGCCCGGTGCGAACGTTGTATTCAAAGAAGTTATGCCTAGCGGCCTCTGGCTCAAAGGGAACATAAATCAGGCGCTCATTGTCACGCCAGCGGTAGGCCCCAAAAAAGGGCAATAACTGGGGCGACTGGGCCGGATTTTGCAGATCAAGTAGCCAGAGACCATTCTTGGCAGTTTCCGCTTGATAACTCACATAGTAAACCAGATAGCGCTTATCGGGGCTTAAGGTCAGGCTGCGTGGCTGGGGAAGCTGATGCAGGTCAGTTTGCCGACCGTCTGCCACAGACAGCGTGAATAACTGCTCATCAGAACTGCCGGCGACGCGGCGGGCCATCAGTAGTTTGTCAGTGGCTAACCAGGCCAGGGCGTTGGTTCGTCGGGCGCGCAGTAAGACCTGGGGATCACTGCCATCAACATTTGCCAGCCACATGATTTCCTCACGAGTGTCGCTCGGAGCATCCTCGTCGTACGCCGTCCAGACCACGTGCCGGCTGTCGGGGGCAAAGCTAAGGTTGCGCCCCTGGGTATCAAACTCCCACGTTTGACCATCGGCTAAACGCTCGACCACCGCAACGCCTTGATTGGGGTCAGGATAAGCCATATAAGCGCCATCCGGGCTGTAAATGCCCAGTCGTTCGGTGACAAATTGCGGGCCTGCCTCAGGTTGGGCCAGGGTGACCCCCCAGATGCCCAAAGCTGCCTCCGCCCCTGGTCGGTCAATAAAGCGGACCTGGGTTGAGTCTTTATTCCAATAGGGTTGGGTGCAGCAATTGCCTGCGCTAATCTGGCGTCCAATCGCTGAGGAGCGAAGGCTGGGAGCAGGGGGTTCAGTGGGGTTGGGAATAACGCGGCTGATCGGGGTGATGGAGTTGGTGGGACGTTTGCCCCAGTCAAAGGGCCAGGGGTAGGCAAAATCGTTGATGATTGGCCCGCCGGTTTGGACTTCCGGTTGAGCGTACAACGTTTGCCATTTACGCGGTTCTTCCAGATCGCGGGCAAAGTTGCGGGTGGAACTGCCGGTCAGGGCTAAATTGTCCCAGTTGGCGTTAATGAGCAGCATTGGATTGTATTTGCGCACATGAGCCAGGTCGCGAAGTTCCACATGCAAGTGGGGCCGTCCGTAACAAGTTTCCGCCGAGTCGCCGGTCAAGGCAATCACCTCACCCTGCTTGACCGCTTGCCCCGGCGCCAGATTGGGCGCTTTTAACAGGTGTCCATACATCGTGGCGTAGCCTAACTGCGGGTGGTCAATCATTAGATTGTGTGGGGGCGAGCCAAAAGGCCCGTCAACCGCAAAGACCACCCCATCGGCCATGGCCACTACCTCTGTACCACAGGGAGCGCCCAAATCCAGGCCAAAGTGAATACCGCCTGAGGCCCCGTAGGTGGTAAAGCGCTGGCGATAAGCGCCGGTGGTGTTGCCGTAGGGCTGAGCCATCAGCCAGGTATTGAGACCGGACGGCTCGACAAAAGGAAGCAGAAAAGGGCGCTCGGTTTGGGCGGTTGGAGTCTGGGCTGGCGTGCCTTCTTGGGCTAAAGCGGGTGTAGCGGCTGAAAATTGAGCGCCTGCCAGTATGAGCAGGACAAGACTAAAGATAAAAGCAAAAGGTTTAGGCAATCGTAACATCAGCAACCTCTATATTTTTAGACATACTTCTTAAACCAGGCCAGGGTATCCTGCCAGGCCTGGGTGGCCTGGGTTTCATCGTAACGCTGGCCGGTATCATTGTGGAAAGCGTGATTGACCCCCGGATAGACATTCATTTGATGGACGATTCCAGCCTCGGTCAGGGCCTGGTCCAAGGCATCCTTGTTGGCGTTGATCCGTTCGTCCAGCTCAGCGTAGACGCCCAGCACGGCAGCTTTGATATTTGGAACCTGAGCCAGATCAGGGGCCGGTCCGTAAAACGGTACAGCCGCTTTGAGTTGGGGCAGAGCGGTGGCGCAACGCCAGGTGATGCCACCCCCAAAGCAATAGCCGGTCATACCAAAACGTTCAGCCGCAATGTAATCGAGGGTTTGTAGGTAGGCGATGCCAGCGGCAAAATCTCCGACGTGCCGCTCTGGCGGGGCGCCGCTCAACAGCGCCGGGACCTGGTCTGGGTCTTGGGTGGCGGTGCCGCCCTCGCGTGAGAGCAGGTCCAGCGCCAGGGCGACATACCCTTCTTTAGCCAAGCGGCGGGCCACATCTTCAATATGTGGGGTCAGGCCGCGATTTTCGTGGCAAACCAGGATGGCGGGATAAATTCCATCAGCCGCCGGGCGGGCCAGGTAGGCCGTCATCTCAGCCCCTTGGCTGGTAAAGGTGACCCGGCTCGACAATACTGCCGGGTCGCCTTCGGGTACGGAGAGGGGGCTTTTGGCGCCCGGTACCGGCTCGAGTTGGGCGGCGGTCGGCTCGCTTGTTGCGCTGGCAGCGGCAGCTTCGGTGGGTTCCGGTGAGGGTGTTGCGGTTGGGTCAGGTGGGGGAGTGGTTGCCGTGGGAGCTGGAGGGGGAGTGGTGGCCGTTGGTTCGGGAGTGGAGACGGCTTCGGCGGGCTGCGGAAGCTCAGCGGGCGAACAACCCAGCAGGCTCATGGTGGCGCTCGCGGCGGCCATGCTCCCGGTAATATACACCAAGCGCCTAATGAATGCCCGCCGGCTCAAAAGCCCTTCTCGATAATCGTCATAAAATTCTTCGACAAAGTACTTTTGAAACGTATTCAATTTTTTCATCGTTATTTTCCCCCTAATTAACGCTGAAATTTCTGATGGTAAATGCCTTTAAGATTTTACCTTACAAATATGCAGATTTTGTGCAGAACTATCGTAAAAATATCGCAATTTTTTAGCAGAACATGCTCTACTTTGTTAAGTCAATATTTAGATTCCCCCCACGTTCTTGACATAGGTGTCAAAAAATTGAATAGAACGTTCCATAGCCGTGCTGAAGCTATTGGAGATATTGTGGTTGTCATCCTCATAGAGATAGAGTTCTACCAGCTTGCCGGCGGCTTGAATTTCAGTGTTGAGGGTTTCGGAAAATTCAACCGGAACTGAAGAGTCGGCGGTGCCGTGATGAAGCTGGATAGGACCGGACAAATCGCTCAAATAAGCGTTGGGTGAAATCGAAGCCCAAAACTCAGGGTTTTCTTCGGGTGAGCCGTAGGTTTGCACCAGTTCTTGCCGCCAGCGTCGGCGCTGGCTATTGGGGTCGGGAGTGGGCGGAGGGTCGTTGCTGGTTTCTTCACTCCGGCGGCGCCATCGTTCCAACATGTCCGGATAGGAGGCTACTACCCCGGCCCAGATCACCCCGGCTTTAATATCCGAGGTAGTGACCATAGCTCGAAGCGTGATTTGCCCGCCCATCGAATGGCCCCACAGGCCGATTCGCTCAGGGTCAGCGTCGGAGAAATTTTTGATCGAAGCGACAGCGTTCAGCACGTCAATGGTGTAGGCCGGCGAACCGTAACCGCCCGTAGCCTCGCCTTCCGAATCGCCGTGCCCCCGGTAGTCGGAGCGGAAGACAATGTAGCCGTTGCGGGCAAAGGCATCCACGTAGGCCACATAACGCTCGGTGGTACGGTACTGGGCGGGGGGAATGTAGCCATGATTGAAAATAACCACCGGCCAGCCGCTCTCGGGTGTTTCACCCCAAGGTATGGTGAGCAAGGCATAGATTTTATTGCCTTCGGACAGGTAGGAGGCCAGGTAGCGCTCGTAATTTGGGCCGGGTTCAAGCGTTTCCTCGATGGTGATCTCGCTGCCAGGATAGGTTTGCTGGCGCATGACCTCGATCATAAGGGAGTGCAGCGGGGTAGGGGTCGGTGTAGGGGTATGGGTGGGGGTGGCTGTCGGGCTGACGGTGGAAGTAAGGGTTGGTTCTGTAGTAGGGGTAGGGGTTGGTTCCGGGGTAGGGCTTGAGGTGCTGGTAGCAGCGGCGATTGCTGTCGGTTTAGCGGGATGGGTTGGCTCAGGCAAGGTGATAGGCGTCGTTTCGACGACCTGTTGAGTGCTGCAAGCGGTTAAGGCCAGGGTCAAAACAAGACCAAGGCTAACCATCGCACGATAATAAATCCTATGTTTGCTCATTTTGTCTCCTGTAATGGGCTGGTTGGCATCACAATACGGCTCATTGTAGCTGACAATTTTTAAAATTTCATAAGAAAAATCCGATTTTTTGCATCAAATTTATAGCGAAATTTTCCACTAATGATTTGACGGTATGGGCAGACGTGGTAAAATAGCGTCGTAACCATATTTTGGCGGCGACGTAGCCAAGTGGTAAGGCAGAGGTCTGCAAAACCTTTATGCGCCGGTTCGAATCCGGCCGTCGCCTCAGATGAGTTTAAAGGGTCAAGTTCGCTTGGCCCTTTATTATTTCCCAACCCATTGTGGCCGGCTAAACTGGTCCCAGGCCCCCAACAACTTGGTAATAATGGAGAAACCTTGGTATCAGCCAGGTTAAGTGAGCCCTTGGCTGTAAGATTCCTGTAAGATTTGCCGGTTATTTTATAAGAGTCTATCATCAAGGCCGAGTCTGCCCGCACCCACTTCGTAGCAATGTTAAGATCAGTTCGTTAGGACTCGGCTGCTGTAGCCTCATACAAATCAGGCCAAAACTGGGGGAACACAATGACTGAATTGATTCCACTAATTGCCGCGTCGCCGCAGCGGAACGGGTGGCGCACATTGCCGGAACAGACTTTTTTACCTGAGGCCTATCGCCTGCCCGACGGTGCGGCCAAAGGACCGGTTGCGCCCATCAATCCCAGGGTAGTTTTTATTGAAGTTACCAACCGTTGCAACTTGCTGTGCGAAACCTGTCCCCGCACTTTTTTTGACCGCGAACCGTTGAAGAGTCTCACCTACGCTGAATTTGTCCAGATTGCCGAGCAGTTCCCGGAGATGCGCCGGGCTTCGCTGCACGGGATTGGCGAGCCATTACTCAACAAAGAGCTGCCCCGGATTATCAAATATCTGAAAGACCGGGAGGTAGAGGTTATTATCAACTCCAACGGCACGCTCCTGACCCCGACCTGGCAAAAGGCTTTGGTTGAGAGCGGCCTCGACGAGTATCGCTGCTCGATTGATGGGGCTCGACCCGAAACTTACGCCCGCATTCGGGGGGCGGATTTGCTCCACAAACTGATCGAGGGGTTAGGCGGACTGGTCAAGACCAAAGCCCGCTTGCAGGCAAACACCCCGCGTATATCCATCTGGTGTGTGGGCACTAAAGAGAACTTAGCCGAGCTGCCGGAGTTGGTCAGGCTGGCGGCTCAACTGGGTATCCGAGAAGTCTACCTGCAACGCATGGTTTATTTTGCCCGAGAACCGGAACAGCAGTACGGCTTTGCTCGTGACGACCGGGCCATCTTCGGTCCAGAGCATGACTATCAGGAAGAAATCATTGCCACCTGTGAAGCCCTCAGCGCCGAATTGGACCTAGATTTCCGCGCTTCCGGCGCACGAGACCCCCGCAATAGCCTGGCTGCGGCCCGCCCGGCCGATTTTACCCCCTGGCAAGCCTGTCTGCGTCCCTGGACGACGGCTTACGTTACCGCCAATGGCAACTGCCTGCCCTGCTGTATTTCGCCCTTTGCCACCGGCGATTATCAGAGCTTGATATTAGGCAATCTGTTGGAGCGACCCTTCGCCGAGCTATGGAATGACTACCTCTACCGGCAATTCCGCACCAACCTGATGAGTCCTCAGCCTCACAAAGCCTGCTCTAACTGCGGGGTCTATTGGAGCTTGTAAGTTTATGTACCAGAATCAATCCTTGGAATGCTCGAACACGCCATTCGGCTTTGAGCCTAAACCGGATTAATCCCATAGAAGAAAAAGGAGTCCAAACCTTGGTTTGTACTCCCAAGCCAAGAGGTGCTTATGGCTTTTGAACGCGTCGAACCGCAGACTATTTGTGAACCACCGGCGATGCAGTGGAAATTGTGGTTGTACACCAATTATGATTGTAACCTACGCTGCTCCTACTGCGTGGCCAAATCTAGTCCCAATGCCCCTCGCCGGGCGTTGGGACTGGCCAATGTGCGGCGGCTGGTGGATGAGGCAGTCGGCCTGGGTTTTAGCGATATTTATTTTACCGGCGGCGAGCCGTTTATCCTGAATGATATTTACGACATGCTGGTCTACTCGTCGGCGCGGGTGAAAACGACGGTGTTAACCAATGCCATGGTCCTGCGCGGCGTCCGGCTAGATAAACTATGTGCCATCGCCAATGACAACCTGATTGTGCAAGTCAGCCTTGATGGTGGCTGTCCCGAAGATCACGATGCTTACCGCGGCCAAGGTTCCTGGACCAAAGCTGTCGAAGGGATCAAACTTTTGCAAGAGCGGGGGTTCCGGGTCCGCTTGAGCACCACTGAAACGCCGGCTAACTCGGCCCGGCTGGATAAAGTGTGCGAATTTCATCGCAACCGCCTGGACATACCCGACGAAGACCATTTTATCCGTCCTCTGGCCAAACGCGGTTACTCGCGCGAGGGCCTTGAACTGGATATGACCAATTTGCTGCCCGAAGTAACGGTCAACCTTGACGGCATTTTCTGGCATCCGCTTTCCACCGACGCCGATATGCAGGTCAGCAAAAAGCTTTTCCCGTTGGCCGCAGCGGTCGAGCGTATCCAGGAACAGCTTGAGGTGATAGTTCAAGGCGGCACGCCGTTGACGACCTTTACCTGAGGCTAGACAATTGGCTTCCGGGTGAAGCCTCAATGAGCGCAGACCACCGACCCTAGACCGCCGTTTATCTTACATACCTGGCGGTCGACTGTCTGCCGTTGGCAGTCAGTTTTACCTAAAATTTTGTAGCGAAGGAGATTAACTATGATCCAAGCTCTTGTTTTTATTGAAGCCGAACCCAGCCGGGTTCAGGAGTTGGTGCAAGAATTGGTGGGGATGGAACTCGCCAGTTCGGTCATCAAACAGGTCTACGCCGTCACCGGGCGCTACGACTTGGTGGCCCTCATCGAAAGCCCCGATATTACCTCCATGGGCGACTGAGTCGCCAACGGCATAGGGGGCGCCGTGGGCGTCCGCCGCACCGAAACCAGCCTGATTGTGTGGTCCCAGTCAGCCTCGGCTGCAAGCATTGCACCGGGCCGGGGATAGACAAATGAAGACGCAAGTAGCGCAACGATTACGTGAAGGGGTTTGGCAAGCTTACTCTGAAGCAGCAGCAAACCCACAGGCCGGGCATCCATTCCCGCTGGGCCGCTCTTTTGCCGAAAGCCTGGGTTATCCTGTCGATGTGCTGGCTGCCCTGCCCCCGGTGGCTATTGAAGCCTTTACCGGAGTTTCCAACGTATCTGTTTTTGCCGATCTGCCTGTTGGCGCGAAAGTGCTTGACCTGGGTTGCGGGGCGGGCCTCGACTCGTTGATAGCCGCCCGGAAAGTTGGCCCCACTGGCCGAGTGATTGGCCTGGATTTCAGTGAGACCATGCTGGCCCGGGCGCGGCAGGCCGCAGCAGAAGCCGGGCTAGACCATGTTGAATTTCACCGGGCCGATGCCGAAACCCTTTTTCTGGATGACGTGGTGCTCGATGTCGCCCTGGTCAACGGAATCTTTAACCTGAACCCGGCGCGAGACTGCATCTTGGCTGAACTGGCTCGCGTGATCCGGCCCGGCGGGGTTGTTTATGCCGCAGAGATTATTCTGCGCGAACCGCTCCCACCGGAGACGCAGGCCAGTGAGACCGATTGGTTTGCCTGAATTGCCGGAGCCAAAGAAGGCGGCGCCTTTTTAGCTGAATTTCGCACTGCCGGTTTTGTCGAAGCGAAATTGCTGCGTACACTGCGCAATGCTCGCACCAAAAATCCTCACGTGCTGGCCGCGGAGGTTTATGCCCGCCGCTAGCGGATAAGATGCCGTAAGAAATTCTTAAGTATGTAGCCCTAAAATATAGCCAGCTACTGCAACATGGAGCTCGTATGCCACCTAAAGCCTGGAAAACACAATCGTCGCGCCGGATTTATGAAAACCCCTGGTTGAAACTCCGGGAGGACATTGCCGAAATGCCCAACGGCAAAACGACTATCTACGGGGTTATCGAGTGCGCTGAGTGTGTAGGCGTGTTGCCGTTCATTGACGACGACCACGTGGTCATGGTCCGCCAGTATCGCTACGTTTTTGGCGAAGATCACCGCTGGGAAATGCCGACCGGTGGAGTCAAACCCGGCGAGTCGTTGGAAGCGGCCGCTCGTCGCGAGTTACGTGAGGAAGTGGGCTTTGATGCCGCCGAGTTGCAGCAGGTCAGCACCTATTTCACCAGTAAATCGGTAATGCGAGAGATTGGGCATCTGTTTGTTGGCCGGGGCTTAACCCAGGTTGAAGCTATCCCTGATGAAACCGAATTCCTGGAAGTAGCCATCTTTCCCTTCAAGGATGTGCTGCAAATGGTACTCGATAGCGAAATCCGGGACAGTATGACCGTCATCACAGTCTTGCATGCGGCCCGGCTGCGCGGAGAATGAAATGAAAGCCAGGTAGTCCAAAAGCTGTAACCTGCTGTCTGCAACCTGTAACTCGCTCATTGACAAGGAGAAATGTATGGCTACTCAAACACTAGCTAAATCCAAAGCTGTTTCCTGGGAAGAAACATTAAGAAAGGTTGTGCTGGTTCTGGCGCGGTTGCTGTTGGCGTTTCTTTTTTTTGCTAATCTTTTCTGGAAAATGCCGCCTACTTTCAACTGCCCGGCAGATTTTACCTTTACGACGGCCAATGCCGACGGCAAACTGGTCCGTACTTCCGGCTTGTGTGACTGGGTGGGGGTGGAAGCGGTCTGGTCCCAGCGCCCCCGCCAATTCTTCGTGATCAATCTGGACAACCAGGGCGCCCCGGAGATTGCCCTTGATGTAAGTTGGGCTGCCCGGCTAAACGGATTGTTTTTGGAAAATTTTGTTATGCCTAATATCCGTTGGTTTGGCTACGTTGTCTGGGGTATGGAAGCCTTTATTTTTGTCAGCCTATTCTTCGGACTATTTGGCCGCCTGGGGGCGCTGGTTGCCATAGCCCAATCGGCCCAATTGCAGCTTGGCCTGGCCGGGATCAGCAATCCCTTCGAGTGGGAGTGGGGCTACCATCTCATGGTCATGGTTGCGCTGCTAATGTTTGCCTTTGCCCCGGGGCGCATTTTGGGTATTGACGGCTGGTTGCGGCCTCGCTTGCTAGAAGCAGCAACCAATGGCAATCGCGTGGCCGGGCTGTTGGTGTGGTTAACCTAAAAATTAGCTGTGGTATTTTTATAAATTGGTACAAAAAAGACGCTTTTTACCCGCTATTCTCAACTTCGCTCTGTTGATAATCTCAACATTAGCAGCACTACTTGGGGCTGAATTCGTCATGCGGTTTTTGGGCTATCAGCCCTGGCAGGTTAAAGAGATTAGGATTACTGTTGAACCGGGGGGTAAATTTTTCGCTACAGACCCGAAATTGGGGTACATTCATATCCCTGGAACCTTTAAAGTTACCTTGCCTGACGACTACTCATTCCGAGTGACGCATCTAAGCAATACATTGAGAGTAACACATCCACTCGATACCTACGACGCCACAACTCAAAAAGACGAAATCTGGATTTTTGGTTGCTCCTTTACCCACGGCTGGACGCTCAACGATGACGAAACCTACCCCTGGTTATTGCAGCAGCAACTGCCAGAATACGAAATTGTCAATTTTGGTGTCAGTGGCTATGGCACCCTTCAATCTTTTATTCAATTTCAAGAAGTCCTGGGGCAGCGACAGAAACCCAGACTGGTGATTGTAACCTACGCCTCGTTTCACGACCAGCGCAACACCCTGCTACGCCTGCGTAGCAAACAAATCGTTCCCTGGAATAAACTGGGTTCAATTGTTCAACCCTATGCCTGGCTTAACGCTAAGGGAGACTTGAGCTTCGACATGGCTGAAATGACCTATCGGGAATTTCCTTTAATGCGTTATTCTGCCCTGGTCAATTTTGTTGAAACAATCTACGACGTTAAAGTCGAGAATCGTTTTTATCGGAGCCATGAGGTTTCCAAAGCTATTATCAAAGAATTTGCTCAGTTAGCTGAGGCCAACGAGATACCGCTGCTTGTGGCGGGTTTGTTGCCAGACCCGCTCACCTCAGATATGTTGGCCTATGCTAAAGATGAAGGGATCATCACCGCAGACATCTCGGTTGATTTGTCGCAACCCGGCAATCGCAATTGGCCGCACGACCCCCATCCTAGCGCTGCCGCCAACGCCCAGTATGCCCAAAGGTTAGAAGCCTTCTTAAGCTCTGCGATGTTGCCAGAATTGCCGTCAGAATATTCAAAGAATTAGAGATTAAAGATTGTTCCGGCTAACTCAATCCAAAATCCACGCCCCTCTGAGGGGCAGTCTAAAACCAAAAATCTTTGCCCTTGGCTTGTTCTCATTGTTTCCCTACCTTGCCGCCTGGTGGTTGAGCGATTTGCGGAAGCATACGCTTGGCTTTGAAATAGCTTTTTTTGCGGCGTTTGTCGTGTATGCGGGAATTACTGCCCTGGCCCTGCGACTGAAGACGTTTTCCCGTGGCGAACTGGTTGCGGCATTTGGGCTGACTGTCATCATGCAAGGTTTCTTGATCTTTACCCCGCCCACTCTGTCGGATGATATGTATCGTTATGTTTGGAATGGCCGGGTGCAGGCGCAGGGCATTAGCTCCTACCGCTACCCGCCCAAGGCGCTGGAATTAGCTTACCTGCGCGACAAGGCGGTCTGGCCGCAGATTAATCGCAAAGCCTCCATTACGGTTTATCCTCCGGCAGCCGAGCTGACCTACGCGCTCCTATGGCGCATCTGGCCCGACAGTGTCCGCTGGTTCCAAATGGTGGTGGCGGCAAGTGCTTTGCTGGCCGGAGGGCTGTTGGTGGGGCTATTGCGGGCTTTGGGTCGTTCTCCGGCACGGGTGTTGATTTACCTGTGGTCGCCGCTGTTAGCCTTTGAAACCGCCCACGCTGCCCACGTGGATGGCTTGATCCTGCCCCTGCTGGTCGGCGCGTGGTGGGCGCGGGTGAAGGAACGAGACACCCTGGTGGGTGTTCTGCTGGGGCTGGCGGCCGCGCTGAAATTTTATCCGGCGCTGTTATTGCCGGCGCTGTGGCGACCGCATCATCCCCAGGGACGGTGGCGGCTGCCTCTGGCATTTAGCCTCACCTTAAGCGCCTCATACCTGCCGTATCTGCTAACTCATGGCCGTGAGGTAATCGGTTTTTTACCTGAATATTTTCGTGAGCGATTCAATGTTGGGCCGTTGGTGGGGCTGATTGAGGCGTTCCTGTCTGGTCTCCATCTCGACCCCCGGCAGGGATCAGTTTGGCTGCTCTTGGCGGTACTGGCCGTCATCGGGCTGGTGATGGTTTTCCGGCCGGCCAAAGATGGTGAGACCGCCGTGCGCCGCTGTCTTTGGTTGATCGGTGCGTATATCTTGCTGACCCATAATCTCTTTTCGTGGTATTTGCTCTGGCTGCTGCCGCTGCTGGCCCTTTTCTTACAGCCGGGCCGTCTCTTCGTCTTCCGCATCGATGCCTGGACGGGTTGGTGGCTCTTCAGCGGCTTGATCGCCTTATCGTACACATTTTTTATCACCTGGAAACCGATCCCCGCAGCCCAGTGGGTGCAGTTTTGGTCCTTATATGCCTTGTTGTTTGTCGACCTGGCCCACCGCTGGAAAACCCTTAAATTCTCGGTGACTCGCCGCCGAGAACACGCGGTTGAGGTGTGACGTGTTCTACCATCTGCGAGCTTTTGCCAGAACTTTTGTCCTGCCGCGTCAACGCTCAGGCTCAAAAACACAAATTCCAACTGCCGTCAATACTCTGGCTGGACTGGCCGGGTTAAGTGTGTTTATTTACTTCTGCACCTTTACCCAGCGCTACTCTTTATTTGAGTTATATCGACACTCTCGGCTAACTCTTTTTAATTTGTCAAATGACAATCTCTTGGCCTATGGCTCACTGGTTGCTGCCTTTGTAGTGCAGGGCGTACTGTATTGGATAGGCTGGCGCACGGCCCAACAAGCCAGGGGGCGATTGGCCTGGGCCATTGTCTTGGGTGGAGCTTTGGCTTCAGCTCTGGTTTTACTTTTTATCTATCCCATTGATGCGGCTGATATATTTGATAACATCATGCACGGGCGAATCCTGGGCGTTTACGGGGCTAATCCCTTCCAGGCGGTGGCCAGGCAATTTCCAAATGACCCTTTTTATCGCTACACGGCCTGGAACTGGGCGCCCTCGGCTTATGGACCGTTATGGGAAACCCTGGCTGGAGCGACGGCTCGCCTAAGCGGAAATGGGATCATTGCCAATGTGTTGGCTTTTAAGCTGCTCGTCGGTGTTTTTTGGCTGGGCAGTATTGGGCTGGTCGCCGCTATTTTACGCCAGGCTGCGCCAGAACGTGCCCTGGCCGGGGTCTTATTGTTTGCCTGGAATCCGCTGGTTTTGTATGAAACCTTCGGCAACGGGCATAACGACATCACTCTTGTTTTTTGGCTGTTGGTCACCGTCTGGATGTTGCTGCACCATCGCTATACCTTAGCTATCTTGGCCTTGGTGCTCGGCGCCTTGTTTAAATTTATTCCGGTGCTGCTACTTCCCGCGGCTGGTCTTATTGCTCTGCGCCAATTGCCGGACATGCGTGCGCGTTTGCGCTTCCTGGTGGTCACTGCGGTGGCTATGGCGGCTTTGATAGTCATTGCTTACGACCCCTTTTGGCACAGCGCTGAGATTCTGACCATTGGCCGGCGTACCCGGCTTTTTACCGCGTCGCTGCCGGCCATCTTTTACACTTGGCTCAAACCCACGTTTGGCTGGCAGGAGGTCGCCTTTGTCATCAGCCTGATCACGGCCAGTTTAACTACCGGCTTTGCCCTCTGGCAAGGTTGGCGTGCCAGCCGCAACCCTTCCTGGCTCAGTTTTACTCACGCGGCCATCAATATTTTACTATTTTACTTACTCCTGACTTGTCCCTGGTTTCAGCAGTGGTATACCCTCTGGCCGCTGGGACTGGCTGTGCTGCTGCCGCCGAGTCGAAAAGTCTATTTGACCCTGCTCCTCGGCGGCTATACCCTGCTAGCCAAGCATCTCATTTTTGGACCGCTCTTTTTCAAAATTCACCCACTACCCAAAGCTTGGCGCGAGATTTGGTTTGGTCCAAGCGTCTTGATGGTGCCCTGGCTTTATACTCTTTACGCTGGCTGGGGTGCCAGATATGT
This sequence comes from uncultured Caldilineaceae bacterium, assembly GCA_964604225.1. Classification (GTDB taxonomy): domain Bacteria; phylum Chloroflexota; class Anaerolineae; order 4572-78; family J111; genus DSQQ01. The sequence continues at coordinate 12,943 of CAZRYD010000019.1, read as the reverse complement.
GAAGGGTAAATGTAACAACCCGCAACTTGTATCTTACGATATTTAGCGATTAGGATGCCCATGACTAAAAATAATAACGAAGCGCTAAATCTCTCCCGGCCATACACTAACGCCTTGCTCGTCGTGGCCAAACGTCCCAATGCCGGGCAGACTAAAACGCGACTCTCTCCCCCACTGTCATCTGAGCAAGCGGCGGCTTTATATGAGTGCTTTCTGCAAGATACGCTTGACCTGATGCGTCAGGTCGGTCATGTTCAGCCGGTGATAGCTTATTTGCCGGAGTCGGCCAAGGACTACTTTAGCCAATTGGCCCCGGATTTTGAGTATATTTTACAGACTGGCCCTGAACTTGGCGTACGTCTAGATAATGCTTTGACCCATTATTTACAGCTTGGCTATCAAAGTGCGGTGATTATGGACAGCGACAGCCCCACGTTGCCGGTTACATGTTTGACCGCTGCCTTCGAGGCCCTGGCTGGTGAGGCCGACGTCGTGTTGGGACCTTGCGATGATGGCGGCTACTACCTGATCGGCCTCAAATGCCCGGCCCCACGCCTGCTGCGCGAGGTGCAGATGAGCACTCCCCACGTTACCGCCGACACGCTGGCCTTGGCTGCCGCAGAAAACCTGCGGGTGGAACTCCTGCCGACTTGGTATGACGTGGACAATGTCACCGCCTTGAACCGGCTGGCAGTGGAACTGGCGCAGCTTCCCGCCACCACAGCCAGGCACAGCCGCGCTTTTTTTGCGGCTAATGAACAGCTTTTGGCCCGAATCAGATGACCTCTTTAGCCAATGTCACCGTGATTATTCCGGCGCTCAACGAAGCCGGTAACATACAGCGTTTGGTGGCTGAGGTGTTGGCTACCTTGCCGGTTAAGGTGGTAGTGGTGGATAATGGCTCAACCGACGCTACTGCTGCTGAAGCCCGCGCTGCCGGAGCTGAGGTAATCTCCGAACCACGCCGGGGTTATGGTTATGCTTGCGCTGCCGGGGTAGCGGCGGCCTCAGCTCACCAGGCCGACATTCTGGCCTTTCTCGATGGTGATTACAGTTTTCTGCCGGCGGAGTTGCCCGCCGTATTGGAGCCTGTTTTGACGGATCAGGCCGACCTCTCTCTCGGCTCGCGCCAGCGCGGCTACATCGCTGTTGGAGCGATGCCACCCCATCAACGTTTTGGTAATTGGTTGGTCTCGCGCCTGATGAACTCTCTGTACGGTTTGACTATCACCGACCTGGGGCCGTATCGGGCTGTCCGCCGCTCCTTGCTAGAAACCCTGCACATGCGGGAGATGACCTTCGGCTGGCCCACCGAAATGATTGTCAAAGCTGCTCGACGTGGGGTTAAGATTGTCGAAGTGCCGGTCAGTTACCATAATCGCCGGGCTGGTCGCTCAAAAGTAAGCGGCACCATTCGCGGCAGTCTCCTGGCAGCTTGGTTTATTTTGGGTGTTACCCTCCGCTATGCATTTTTGGCTCGGCTCCGTTGATCTGGCGAGATGACTTTTCCCTGACTAAATTCCTCATTGACACCCTATTCAAATCATGATAAATTAGGGGCGGTAATTGCGGATGATAGTCGTTTGCCGTTAGAAATAATTATCTCCTTTTGACCCATTCACGAAGTACCTATTCCGCTTGCAGGACATACCTTGACCCCGGACAAAATCACCCTCTTAGAAAACCAACTGGCTGCTCCGCTCACGCTTCAAGCAAAGATAGACACCATAAATGCGCTGGCCTGGGAGTTGCGCTACGATGATGTCGCTCGCGCAATCCAGCTTAGCCAGGCAGCGCGTGAACTGGCTACCCAGGGCGAATTTCAAGCGCAGCCTTACCAAAAAGGCCTGGCCGAAAGCCTGCGCAATTTGGGGCATTGTTATGAGCGCTTGGCCAACTATGATTTAGCCCTCTCATTTTTGCACGAGGCGCTGACGCTCTTTAGAGCCATGGCTAATCCATCTGAAGAAGGGACGATTTTGTACCTTCTTGGTGGTACCTATTGGAGCCTGGGTGATTATTTCAATGCCCTGGACTACGAATTTAAAGCCTTAAAGCTTTGCCAGGCTATTGATGATAGGTTAGGAATCGGAAAAGCGCTAAATATTATCGGGCTGGTCTATCAATCTGTGGGTGACTTTGCCGCAGCCTTGAATTATTTCTTGCAGAGTCTGCAAACTTATGAAGAAATAGGCTTAAAACGTGGGCAAGGGGATGCCCTGAGCAACTGCTGCGAGGTTTGTTTTGATCTGGGCGAATATGATCAGGCTTTAACTTATGGCCTTAAGAGTTTGCAAATTCATGAGGAAATAAATTATAGAAGTGATATGGGGCTTGTGCTTGTTGGCGTGGGGCGGGTTTCCCTGGCCTTGCAGCAGCACGCTCAAGCGCTTGATTATCTACGTAGGGCTTTAGAGATTTCTCGTGAAACCGGCAACCGCTATAGCGAGTTAAGAGCTCTGTTATATCTTGGCGATATTTATGGCCGGCAGCACGAAAATGACCTGGCTTTATCGCTTTTGCATCAAGCGGTGGGTATTGCTCAAGAATTGGGCGTTCAACAGGAGTTGTACGAGTGTTATCAGGTTCTGGCCAGAGTTTACAAACAGCTTGGTGATTTTGAAAAGGCTCTGACGGCCCATGAACAATTTTATACCCTCAAACAAAAAGTCTTAGAGGAAATTGCTTCGCATAAATTCAAAATTTTAGAAATTGCTTCCGAGATGGAAGCAGCCAAGCGCGAAGCTGAAGCGCAACGTCTGAAAAACATCGAACTTGAACAAGCCATCGCCAAACGTCAGCGGGCTGAGGAAGCCTTGCTAACCTCCCTGCATCAGAATACCCAATTGGTCGCAGCCATTAATAATCTTAGCTCTGGGGTAGTGGTGACAGATCCAAATCAGCCCCATAATCCCCTGGTCTTTGTCAATCCTGCTTTTACAGATATGACCGGCTATCGCCCGGATGAGGTTATCGGCAAAAATTGTCGTTTCTTACAAGGACCAGAAACGGACCCGCTGGCCGTGGCTGAAATTCGCCAGGCTCTGGCCCACCAAAAGGTCTGTAAAGTAACCCTGTTAAACTATCGTAAGGATGGTACGCCATTTTGGAATGAATTGACCGTCAGTCCTGTATTTGATGCGCAGGGCCAACTTATCAACTTTGTTGGTCTCCAGAATGACGTGACTCAGCGTAAACAAATGGAGGAGACCTTAAAAAAGAGTGAAGATTGGCTACGTCGTATCTTCTCAACCATCAGCGACCATATTTATGTAACTGAATTGACCCACACTGGACAGTCGGTAAACCGCTTTATTTCACCAACCGAAGCTTTAACCGGCTATCCGCAGGAGAAAATCCTGGCCGACTGGGATTTCTGGCCGTCAACCTTAATCCACCCCGATGACCGAGCTAGGGCTGCGGCCCAATTCCAATGCTTTGTTCGAGGTGAGAGTAGTGAGGTGGAATATCGTTTGACTCGGGCCGATGGCCGACTTATTTGGGTACGTGACAGTGGACGGGTAGAACGAGACCCGCTTAGTCAGAATGTGATTGTTTACGGCGTGGTCAGTGATATCACCGCTCGCAAACAAGCCGAGGAAGCGTTAGCTAAACGAAGCGCCGAGCTTGAGGAAGCCTTGAACATGCTGAACGGGGTGATCGAGAACCTGCCGGCTATGCTGTTTATGAAAGACGCTGAATCGCTGCATTTTACTCATTTCAACAAGGCGGCTGAGGAACTGGTCGGCCTGGAACGGGCTGAAGTGATTGGCAAGAGTGATTATGATTTTTTCCCCCCAGAGCAGGCCGACTTTTTTGTAGCCAAGGATCGTGAGGTGCTGGCTAAGGGTAATTTGGTGGACATCGCCGAGGAGTCAATCCAGACGGTCCATCAAGGGGTACGTTTGCTCTACACCCGCAAAGCGCCGATCCTGGACGCTCACCGCAAACCCAAATACCTATTAGGTGTTTCCGTAGATATTACCGAGCGCAAACAAGCCGAAGAGGCGCTGGCTCAAGCCCGTGATCAGGCCCTGGAGGCCAGCCGCCTTAAAAGTCAACTTTTAGCCAAAGTAAGCCACGAACTCCGCACGCCTCTCGGAGCAATTTTGGGCTACACCGAACTTCTCCAGTATGGCGTTTTTGGCCCGCTCTCCGATGAACAACAAAAAGCAACGGTAGAGATTATTGATAGTACCCAGTATCTCACCCATATGGTCAATGAATTGCTAGATCAGGCCCAACTTGAAACCGGCAAAGTGTCCTTGAATATCAGGCCATTCATTTTAGCCGACATGGTCAATCAAGTCGAGACCAAAATGAACGTGTTGGCTCAATCTAAAGGATTGACCCTCACCACTGCTATAGCCGCTGAGCTACCGTCTACTCTGGCTGGTGACCAGAAACGTTTACAACAGATTTTGCTCAACCTGATTAGTAACGCTATCAAATTTACCCAAACCGGTGGGGTGCAAGTGCGCCTTTATCAACCCGACCTAGGTTATTGGGCGATACAAGTCGCTGATACGGGTATCGGTATTCCCCCTGAAGCACAAGCTTACATTTTTGAGCCTTTTCAACAGGTTGACGGCTCCATCACCCGGGAACAAACAGGTACCGGCTTAGGGTTGTCTATTGTCAAACATTTGGTCTCATTGATGGGCGGTCAAATTACCCTGGAAAGCAAGGTGGGACAAGGTAGTATATTCACTATTTTACTCCCTCTGAATCCAATTCCGGAGAAACTGCATGACTAAGCTGTTGGCTTTGATTGTTGAAGATGACAAGAGACTGGCTGAGATCTTTTCTCTGGCTTTACAGAAAGAATTTGAGATCAAGGTTATCAGCGACGGTACCACAGCCTTGGCTCTGTTAGCCGAACTTATCCCCGCTGTGGTGGTGCTAGACTTGCATTTACCCCATATCTCTGGGGAGAAAATCTTGCAGAAAATTCGCTCGTATGAGCACCTGGCCAAAACACGGGTCATAGTGGCTACGGCTGATGCCCAAAAGGCCGACCAGTTACGTGAAATAGCCGATTTGGTCCTACTCAAACCAATCAGCCCCAATCAACTGCGTGAGTTGGCCATGCGTTTGCGCCCGCCCGATACTGTGATTGACTGAGGGTAGAGAGCCAGGTAGCTCCCTCGGGGAGGCTGAAAGCCCAATTATATAAGGCAGCAAACAAAGGTTGCTCAAAACCTTTATGCGCCGGTTCAAATCCGGCCATCGCTGCAACAAAAAGCCGCTGTGAAGTCGGCTTTTTTATTTGCTATGGAATGTGAACAAAAATTGAACTGATTCTACATAGTTTCTCAACAATTTCTGCACATCTTTTTGGTATCCTGTAAACAGCTCAAAGTGGCCGGAAATCTTCGGCAAAGCTCAGATGATCAACCAAACAATTTCTTTGGTAAAACCGCTCAATAAACTAAAAATTCTGGCCCTGCTTCTGGTGATAGTTGGCTTGAGCCTGGTGGTCCATTTTGGGATACGCTCTTATCACTCCTTTCGGGAGATGCAATACATCCATAAGCAAGGTCTGGATGTGGGCACGGCTGATGTGGAGGCTATTCGGCCCTGGATGACCGTACGCTTTATTGCTGTGGCCTATGCGGTACCCCAGGAGTACATTTTTGCCGAGCTCAACATTCCCTTTGAACAACGCAACAGCCAGGAAACCCTGCACGATCTCAATCAAAAATACAATTTTGGCCCGCCGGCAGATAACCACGAACCACCCATCATCGACAGGGTGCGGCAGGCCATTTTACAGTATCGGGCCAATCCTGTCGCCACCGGCTTAAAGGAGGATGTACGGCCCTGGATGAGTATTCGTTACATTGCCAACAGCACCGGCATACCAGAAGAATATATCTTCCAACAAATCGGTCTTCCAGCCACCGGCAACCAAAACAAACCGCTTGATCGCTTGGATCAGGAATTTCACTATGGCCGTCGGGAAATCGTTGAGGTTGTCAAAAACGCCCTGGCCCAATATGGAGACCATCAATGAGTCTGACCGACTTGAACGATCTCTTCCTGACCTGGATGATTACCTATGGTTCACCGTTGCTGGCAGGAGCTTTATTACTGGGGGCGTTGGGTATCCCGGTACCGGGCAGCCTGATGGTGATTGCCGGCGGGGCTTTTGTGCGGCAGGGCGTGCTGGACATTTACACCACCCCTACCTTGGGCTTAGCCGGGGCGGTGGTCGGCGACATCATCATCTATGGGCTGGGCCGCTTTGCCCGAGGCTGGATACAGCAACGGTTTGGACAGTCGCCGGTCTGGCAAAAAGCCGAGTCGTTTTTCAAGCAGCGGGGCGGCCTGGCCATCTATTTGACCCGTTGGTTAATTACCCCGCTGGCCGTTCCCACTAACCTGATTGCCGGGAGCAGCAGCTATTCTTTTGGTAAGTTATTGCTTTACGACGTGGGAGGCGAAATAACCTGGCTGGCGCTTTACGGGGGCTTGGGTTATACCTTTGGCAGCCAGTGGGAACTGATCAGCGATTTCATCTCTAACTTCAGCGGCTTGCTGTTGGGCCTGGCAATTCTTGGCACGGGTATTTATTTTATGGTGCGCTGGCGCAGACAAGCGTCGGTGCGGCCGGTCACGGTTTCGTCACCGTCGGGACTGACCCTGGAGACGCCAGAAAGCTAACTTGGCAGGGGGCAACTCTCTCGATCTGGCTGCTGTCTGGCTCATCACCTCGCCGGTAACGCTTGATACACCTGCTCCAACTCGTCTACCGCCTTCTGCCAGGAGAACTTGCGGGCTTGTATCAGCGCCCGGCCCTGCAAATCTTGTCGCAATTCCGGGTCACTTAAAACCCGGCGGATTGCTTGACTCAGCCCGGCCGTGTCGGTTGGGTCAACCAACAAGCCGGCGTTGCCCACCACCTCTGGCAGGCTGGAACTGTTGCTGCTAATCACCGGCGCACCGCAGGCCATAGCTTCCAGCGGGCCTAAGCCAAAACCCTCATAGAGTGATGGAAAAACAAACAGCTCGGCCAGTTGATAGAAGGCGGCTAAATCTGCCTCCTCAACGTAGCCGGGAAAAATAACACACGCCTCTAAGCCTAAAGCCTGTAGTTTTTGGAAAAAGGACTCATACAACCAACCCTTTTTGCCCACCAACACCAGTTTCAAATCAGGCCACTCAGCCAGAAGCGGCTGAAAAGCCTCAAGCAAACGGCTCAGATTCTTGCGCGGCTCAATGGTGGCGACATGCAAAATAAACTTGTCGGGCAGGTGATACTTTTGGCGGACGCGCTTGAGCCAAGCCGGGTCGGTGACAGGCTGAAATGTCGGCGCGGGCGCTTCGTAAATGACCCTAAATTTCGACTCCGGCAGGCCATAATAGTGAATGGCATCCCGCTTGGAGCACTCCGAAGGGGTCACAATCACATCTGCCGCCCGCAGATAGCGCGGCATAGTAAAGGTCAAATACCAACGATTGTAGGGCAGATGATATTCGGGGTAGCGCAAAAAGATGAGATCGTGCAGCGTGTAAACGGTGCGGGCCTGGCTAAAGTGAGCCAGCAAATGATTGGTGGCGTGAAAAATATCTGTCGCCCCAAAAACTTGGTCCATCGGCCAGCGGGTCAGTTGCGACAGCAGCACCCCCATGCGCCAGGGTTTATTACCCACCTTGACCGATTTGTAGGGCAGTGGGCTCAGGTAATCCGGCAGCTCGGCCTGACCCTCACCATTGTAAAACAGCGACAGCTTGAGCTGAGGTTTGTGTTCGGCCAGAGCGCGGGCAATTTCGCCAGCGTAGCGTCCCAGCCCGGCGTGTTTTTGGACGGTCGGAGAAACGTCAAGACAAATGTGCATAAACAAAAATGGAGTGCAAACCTTGGTTTGTAATTTTCGTGAATACCGAAGTTAGCGGTAGTGCTTTGTCAATGTTAAAATGACGTGTGGGGGCATGGCCTTGCGCCTGCCCCGCCGGGGCGACCGCAAGGGTGCGCCCCTACTTTTTATCCTCTACCATTTGTTGATACAGATTTAAAAGCTTGGTTGCCATATCGTCCCAGGTAAAACTGGCGGCTCGAACGCGCCCGGCCTGGGCCAGACGCTGGTGGAGAGCTGGCTCGTTCAACAGGCGAGACATAGCGGCGGCCATTGCTACCACATCCTGCGGATCAACCAGCAAGCCGGCCTCGCCGACCACCTCCGGCAGGGCGGATTGATTGGAGGCTACTACCGGCGTGCCGCAGGCCATCGCTTCCAGGGCAGGCAAGCCAAATCCTTCGTATAGAGATGGATATACAAACAAGCTGGCCGCGCTGTAAAGAGCCGGCAAATCGGCATCGGCGACAAAGCCCAGAAAATGAACCCGCCCGGTCAGATTGCGGCTGGCTACTTCATTAAAAATATCTGCGTAGTTCCAACCCTGGCTGCCCACAATCACCAGCGCCAGGGTAGGATCTAATTGAGCAAAAGCCTGAATCAGCCGTTGATAATTTTTGCGCGGCTGGAGGGTGCCGACGCTCAAAACGAAAGGAGCCTGTTCCAGGCCGTACTTCTGGTGTACCGTAGCCAGCTTGTCCGGGTCCGTCACCGGCCTGAAATCAGGCGTGACCCCATGATAGAGCACGCTGATTTTTTCCGGCGGCGTTTGATACAGCTCGATCAAATCCTGCCGCGTGGCCTCCGACACGGCGATGACGTGATCCGCTCGTTTGACCGAACGCGGCACCCAGGTAGTTAAATGCCGCAGCATGCCCGGCATCACCGTCTCCGGCTGGCGGATAAAAGACAGGTCGTGCACCGTGACCAGCGTGCGCGTGCCGGGTTTGACCGGCGGCAGGAAAAAATCGGGGGCGTGGAACAGATCCAGCGGGCCGGTCCAATACTCCAGCCACAGCGGTAGGCGCAGCCGGTACCACAGCCGGGCCAGCCAGCGCTCCGTTAGTTGGCTGGGCTGCCAACTAAAGTTTGGGCCGGGCAGCGCGGGTCGAACAACAGCGCCTGCATCGGCTACAAAGAGACGATACTCAAAAGCGGCTGGACTTGCTGCCAGCGCCTGCACCAATTCGCGAGTGTAGCGTCCAATTCCCGCTGTCTGGTGTACCGCAGCGGTATAATCAAGGCCAATACGGATGGTCATGCTCAGATTCAGCCTAACTATGTCTCTCTTTGCGCTTATTGTCAATTCTACCTGAGCGTACCAGGACTTGAACCTCGTACTCTTGGGTTGCTTTACGATTTGTCAGAATGTGCTATAATCGAAGCACCAGTTGGCCGAAAAGTCCCAAATTTTGACAATAAAACGCATGGAGGGTCGTAGATGACAACCCGGCTGAAAATTGATTTAACCCAGGGCATTTTGGAAGTTGAGGGTAGCGAGACCTTTGTGAAGGCTATTTATAGCGACTTTAAAGCTCACTTTGTTGAACCGGTTGATGGCCTGGCCGAAGCCGAAACGCCCCTAATCGCAAAGCCCAAACGGGGAAGAACGCCCCGAACTGCCAAAACTCGCGCTGAAACTACCCCGCTGCCCATCGTTCCGCCCGACGTTAAAGTAGCTGTGCCCACCGCCCTGCCGCTGGCCGAGCCTGCCGTTGCGCCTGCCCCGCAGCCTGCTGTGCCACCGCCCGCCCCCGAACCCGTTCCTGAACCCAAAGCGCCCGCGCCGCCCTCGCCTACCTATACCTATATTGAAGACCTCAAGTTAGGGGCGGCCACTGGCCGTCCTGCCCTGGTTGAATTTATGGACGCCAAACTGCCCATCACCAACGAAGAGCGCAACCTGGTTTTTCTTTATTACCTGCAACATATCCTCAAGGTTAAACCTATTACCCTGGATCATGTTTACACCTGCTACCGTGAGGCCAAAATCCGCGCACCTCTGAATATTGAGAACAGCCTGCGCATGACCGCCGAGCATCGCGGCTGGATCAAAGCCAACCAAAACGGTACGATGTCCGTCACGGCCGACGGCAAACAGTACGTGGAAAAGCAGTTACCCAAGAAAGTGAAGAACTGACCGCCGACCGCCGCATCTCTTTGACGGTCTGTCGTCGGCGGTCATTTATACGGGAGTCATTAAGAAGTCCCGGCTTGACCACCGTCGGTGCAATTGACCCCCTCCCCTGGCCCTTCCCCCGCTGCGGGGGAGGGGTTGGGGTATTTACAGGAGTAGTCATGAAAATCCTCGCTGTGGATGTCGGTACCGGCACCCAGGATATTTTGTTATTTGACAGCGCCAGAGAGGTTGAAAATTGCTACAAGCTGGTGCTGCCTTCACCCACCGTCCGGCTGGCCCAACAAATCCGGGCAGCGACGCAGCAGGGCCTGGGGGTGGTTCTGACCGGGGCTTTGATGGGCGGCGGCCCTTGCGCCTGGGCCGCTCGTGACCATATCCAGGTCGGCTATCCACTGTGGGTCACGCCCGCTGCCGCCCGCACCTTCGACGATGATCTCAGCCGGGTGGAGGCGATGGGGGCAGTCATTGTCGGCGAGGATGAAGCCGAGGCTATCAATGGTCAGGTACATTTAACGATGGGCGACTTTGATTACCCGGCCATTGCTGGCGCTTTGGCCCGCTTTGGCGTAAACTTGGACCACGAGTTGGACGCTATGGCTATCGCCGTCTTCGATCACGGCAACGCCCCGCCCGGCGTCAGCGACCGCCTCTTTCGCTTTGAATACATCGAACGCTGCCTCAAAGCTCGCAACAGCCTGGCCTCTTTCGCTTTTGCCGCCGAGAATGTCCCCGAAATTATGACTCGCCTGCAAGCCACAGCCCAGACGGCCCGCGCCGCCCGGCCCGACCTGCCGGTGCTGCTGATGGACACGGCTCCGGCGGCGGTGCTTGGCGCATTGGAAGACCCTCGTGTGCGCCAGACCCGCCCGGCCATCGTCGCCAACATCGGCAATTTTCACTGCCTGGCCTTTCGTCTAGGCCCAAATGATAGCGATCCGACCGGCGGGATCGAAGGCGTTTTTGAGCATCACACCGGCGAAATTACGGTGTTACAGCTTGAAGGCTATTTGCGTCGCCTGGCCCAGGGCGACCTGACCCACGCCGACATCTTCGACAGCAACGGCCACGGTGCGGTTATGCTGGCTACCGATTCCATCCCCCTCGACTTCCTCTCTATCACCGGCCCCCGTCGCAACTTTTTGCGCGGGTCGAGGCTAAACCCCTACCCGGCCACCCCTTTTGGCGATATGATGCTGGCCGGCAGCTACGGCCTGGTCCGGGCGTGCGCCGGTTTCATGCCGGCCTGGGCGGAGTCGATTGACCAGGCTCTGGCCGGGCAAGGCGGTAAATCGCTCTGGTAAAACATCGCCCACCCCAAAGTTTCCAGCGAGCGGTATTTTTGTATAATAACGTCAGGTCTGATATTCTACCACCTCGTTCTCACAGAGAGTGAGGTTTTTGTAAGTATATGGGGGCAAAATTATGACCTCGTCAGAACTCCCTACCCAATTTGCTCCGGTTGAGCGAGCTGCCGGTGAGGATATCGACCACCAAGCCCGCTATTTTTTGAACCTCCCCTTTTTGGACCGCCTCTTCAATGCGGTCCCGGATATTGTCTTGGTTGTCAACCAGCAGCGGCAAATTGTTTTTGCTAATCATCATCTGCTCAAAGCCCTGGGCCTGAAGGATGCCGATACCATCCTGGGCTTGCGGCCGGGCGAGGCGTTGGGCTGTGTGCGCGCGTTTGAAACTGCGGGCGGCTGCGGCGCCACCGAGTTCTGTAAAACTTGCGGAGCGGTTCAAGCCTTGCTCTTCAGCCTGAGTGGCCGGGAATCTGTCCAGGAATGTCGAATTACCCTGGCGAACGGGGAAGCCCTGGACCTGCAAGTTTGGGCTACTCCTCTCAGCCTGGAGGGTGAAATATTTTCTATTTTTGCCATCAAAGACATCAGCCACGAGAAACGACGCCAGGCGCTGGAGCGCATCTTTTTCCACGATTTGCTGAATGTGGCCGGCGGCCTGCGCGGCTTTACCGAACTGCTCAAAGAAGCTACTCCAGCCGAGCTTGAAACCATCACCGGCTCCCTCTCTCGCCTGTCTGAGCGCCTGGTTGACGAAATTAAGGCCCAGCGAGAACTGAGCGCCGCCGAGAATAATGAGCTGGTCGTCCATCCGGCTCCGCTCAATTCACGGGTACTTTTGCAGGAGATTATGGCTTTGTACCAGTATTATGAAATTGCTAATGCCCGCCACCTGCAACTTGACCCCCACAGCCCGGCCGTCTTATTTACCAGCGCCCCCACCTTGCTGCGGCGTGTCATCGGCAATATGGTCAAGAACGCCCTGGAAGCCACGGCCCCCGCTGAGACGGTCACGCTGGGCTGCGAACGGCGTGAAGAAACGATTGAGTTTTGGGTGCATAATCCGGGTGTGATGCCGCGTCGGGTACAGCTTCAGGTTTTTCAACGCTCCTTTTCTACCAAAGGTCCGGGCCACGGCCTGGGCACCTACAGTATGAAATTGCTCAGCGAGCGTTATCTCAAAGGCAAGGTCTCGTTTACCTCCTCAGCCGAACACGGCACGATCTTTACCGCCACCTACCCCCTAAACTTGGATCAATAGCTTATTATCTGCTGTCACGCGGCTGTCAAATGGAGGCTTTCTTCGCCTTCTTTATGAGTGATGCGCCTTTTGGTCAATTTGAGCCTTACCTTTTCACCAGCCCGCCCTTTTTCATGTAGATTGACAATTAAAAGCGATAGGTATACATTACAAGCATTTGTAAGCCAAAGAAAAATTCACCGCAGAGGCGCAGAGGCCCGGAGAAAAGCAATCAAAAACCTCTGCGCCTCTGCGTCTCTGTGGTTAAATACTACTTAGGATATGATGACTCACCCTTTCCTCCAAAAACTCGACGCTCAACCCCTTCTCTGTGACGGGGCCATGGGCACCATGATCTACAGCAAAGGCATCCCCTTTGAGCGCTGTTTCGACAGCCTGAATC
>CAZRYD010000018.1:26597-35943 GCA_964604225.1 uncultured Caldilineaceae bacterium | reverse complement strand
TTTCGCCGCTCATACGCTATAGTGTAGCGCAGATGGGGGGTGGGAGTCAATGGGGCGTCAAGGGCGAAGCGCATCAAATATGACCGCACATGACGCGGTTAGAGTTTCAGGACAAACAGTTACTTAGGCATAGCTTGGAAAAAATCCATGAGGGTCTTAATAGCTGTTGCCAAGGCTGCCGCCTTCGCTATGGGAGCTCCTACACTTTCAATGGCTTTATCAAGTATCTCAAACGCCCGCTGAAGTAAACCTTTGTCACCGGTCTCTGCCTTCTTGGCTTTTTCGGCTAATTGGTTAGCAACAGATTGAAGTTTGGGGTTGATCTCGAATTCGAGGTCTACGCCAATAGACTCGATGTCTTGAATCAACGCACGATTTACATTATCAAATCTTGGATCACCAGCGAAAAAGTTTGCCTCTTCGATATTAGACATCTGCCGCATATCTGCTCTTAGCGTTGTTAGATGATTCTTTAACAATTCTTTTGTTTCGCTAATATCGCCATCATATAGCGTGGCAAAATCCTCGCGGTTTACAAGGGATAACAATTCAGATAGTTGGCTTTCAAGCATCTCTGCGCGTTCTCGTGCTTCAGTCATGATTATTCCTCCATAAATTAATTTAAGCTTGCTAGGGATGTGACGATGTTCACGCCCCTAGAGATTATCACCAATGTCATCTATTTGGATACCCATCTCACGTAACTGCAGACGGATGTCAAAGCGCATGTAATATTTGATGCGCTGAACGTCCTTTATTAATCTACGGAAAGTATCTGCCCGCATAGGATTTTCAGGACTCAAGGATTCTTCTAAATCAACGAGCTGAGTTCGGTTTGTTCCCAATTTGGTTAATTCATCTTTGAGCCGCTCTCGAAGCTTGACGATACCATCAATATCTCTATGCTGGTCAAGTTGGTCAATTGTCTTGGTCATCTGCTCCACTAACCCTTCTATTTGGGATTTATAATTCAATTCATTGACACGAGCTGTTGAGAGTGGCTCAAACCAATCTCGAAATAACTCTCCACTAATCTGGTATCCATTTTCTCGAACTTCACGCGCTACACCCAAACTTTTCAAAATCCATAAAGCATCTCGTAATTGATGGCCGTAGCGCAAGTTAATAGCTAGCCCTTGTAGCGCCTCAGTGAGTTTGGACCGTTCCCAGATTTTATCTTCGCTCAGTAGCAGTTCAAACAAAGGGCTTAACATTTGGTTCTCAGAAATAATATCTCCAATCCAGCGATACATCTCTGTATGTCTATTGCTCCATGTGGGAACGTACCTCCGAACGCAATTGATATCAACGACCTTTTTCATCTCGGTGTCCATCCACAAATCGCTCATTGTACTATGTAACAACAAAGGATATCCGCCGGTGAGATTATAAATTTCATCCGTTACCTCCTCTGTCAACTCCAGGCCAAGGGTATCCTTAATGGGGATTTTTATAACTTGCCAGGCATCTGCTTGCTCAAAGACCTGAAGATAAGTTGGCTCAATAGCGTGAATTGGCCACATCGGTGCGTTCGGTCTGCGTGGGATGAATTGTTCAAGATGATCTTTGAAACAGGTTATAATAACCGCCAAATGAGATCTCAGTCTTTCCTTGTCAGGATTTTCTTCATCGAGCAATTCAAACCAATGTCGAGCCAGAGCTGCCTTTGTATTCTCATCTTCAATGCGATACATCTCATCAAGCAAAAACAATAATTTGGTATCAGCTACGGCGTGACGAGTAGCTTTGATGATTTCCCATAAATCCCCTTCAAAGGCTCTATAGTCTTCATCGAGTGTTGTTGGCCCAGACTCCATCAAGCGAGGTACAAAGTTTAAGTCATCAAATACCATCTTCGGTACGTTGGCCACGCAATTCATTAGCCAGTCTTTGGTTTGAGAGAGGGTTTCATTGATCAATTGTTGATAAATACTCCTAGGCGAGCTTGCTTTTCGCGGATCAGGCTTAAAGTAGATAGGGATGAAGCGAAACGTGGTGGTTGGAACATCATTAGCTTTTTGAGAAAACATCCGCTTAACACGTTTGAGTATGCTAGTTTTCCCCATACCTACACCGCCGATGATCGAACAGGATTTACCTCTGCTCAGGCTTCGTAAGACGGCTTCTACGACTCGTGTTTGATCAATAAATTGGTGGTCCTGCTCAATAGGTTTACCGGGGGAGTACGGATTTACTAAAGTCATCATGCGTATTCAACCTCAATGGCTAGAATCTCTCGACGAATCCAGTCTCTATAAATAGGGATACTTAGGGCATACATTCCTTGCTGCTTGTCTTCAGTAACAATTTGCAGATCAACTAGACGACGCAGAGTGTCAGTAAATCTCTTCTTCTCTGCGCTTACATTTTCATCAGATGCGGGGCTTCCAGTATGAACCTCGATGAATTTCTTGTAGCGACTCAATAATTCGGAAAGCAAGGTGCTTTCCGAGAGTGTCTCTTCTTTTGCCAGTTCCTGCATAAGCCTTTGTTCTGTATCCAGGTCGGTGCTGAGAGGATCTTTCCAGAAAGTAGTCTCCAAGTAGTAGGCATAGCTCAGTGGATGCTCCAAAAAATACCTGAGAGCCAAACGTACATCTTCAACATTAATAAGGTTGCTAATCTCGCCACTATCATGTAATTCGACTAGACAACTGCCCAACTTTCGCGTTATTTCAGGATGACCTGAACTATAGTGATAGAGCATGTCCAGGCCTTCGAAGGTATATTCTAATCCTGCCAGTTCACCAATCGTCTGCACCATTTCGTCCCACTCTTCTCTCTGGAGGAGTTCAACCGGCTTGAGTCGGAAACGGCCATAAAAGGGGTTTTGAAATCGTTTATTATGCGGAAAACGGTCCACTAGATGTATCCAAGGATATTCCATTGCTGCTACTATCGAGACAATTCCAGCCTGACCCGGCGCTTCGATTACGCTTTTCAAAATTTGAGTCAGGTTACAATATTGGTGATAGGCTTCTTCCGGGCTTGCCTGATTGGGAAAAATGTGGTCTACCTCGTCCAAAATCAGAACAAATTTCATAGCCTGATTTGTTTGCTGGTGGATGGCTTCAGCCAATTCAAAAACATCTGCTTTGAACCTCGAAGCCGTCTTTGGAGAATACCGCTCAACCATTAGACGAGGTGAGGGTATCGCAAAATCGGGATAAAAGGCTTCCAGAGTAGTACCCCATTCCTGGATAATTTCGCTCAGAACATCGGCATAGGTATATTGAGCCGATAGAGGTTTACCCAATATTTTAGCAACAGGATATCGTTGTTCCTGGCAAGCAAGGGCTAGTTGATTGAGTAGCGTCGTTTTGCCAACTCTGCGCATCCCAAAGACGGCGAGCCGGTCTACTCCAGCGATTATCTCTGACAGGATCTTCTGGATCGTTGCCTGCCGTTGTTTACCAAAAAACCATTGAGGGTCGGTGAGAGAATTTACACTGGCGTAAGGATCAGTCAAGATGCTCCACTGTCGTTTTAGAGTCACCAATTTCCAGTAGGATGGACTGGGCATGTTGTTTGGCTCTAGCAAGGTTTGTCTGACCTCAACGCTATGGATGGGAATGACAATCAAGCCACCCTCTTGCCTAAGTTCCCAAAGTTGCCGGACTGCGCCATCAACTAGGCGTTCGTGGAAGATGACAAAGGCATAGGCGTTGCGTTTGCCTTCTCTGGTTACTTCACCCGCCAATCGTGCAATCTCTTTTGCTGTCACCGGCTGGTTTTCCTCAAAACAATAGACAGGCATTTTACCAGCATCTTGCCACTCCAGGCTATCATTCTTGACCCAAAAAAGGTTATTAACGACCGGTTCAATACCAAAATCTGCTGCCTCGAAGAATGTCCTCGCTAAGTCGTAAATTGTCTTTTGCATTTTATCCCTTTGAGGCTTGGCGAGGAGGGTTTCATTGATACTGACCGCCCGCTCTACTTGATGCCCAAGCCAATGAGCAAATGCCAGGGAGAAAAGTTGAAATTGTTCCCCCGACTTAATCAACAGACCTCGTTCAACAAGTGCTTGTTCAGTTGGTTTGAGAGTGAGTTTTTGGCCTTCCGAAACCTCAGCGGATGTTGTAGTATCTTGTTTTGTATTTGCCTGCCTGGCAAAATAAGCAAGAGTTTCTCGCTCCTTAACATTCGCATCACGCCAATAATGTTCAAAATGCGACGCTGCTTGCCTGGAGAATTCATCTGTTACAAAAAGCTGGCGTCTATTCTCATCGTCAGGCCACTTCTGGTGCGCCTCAAACGTAAAGTAGCAAGCCATTTGTAAAAAGAAGGGAAAGCCTCCTGAGAGCAGTTGAACAAGTTGTCTATCTTGTTCAGTAAAAGAAAATCCCGTATTTTGTAAGTAGCCATTAATGAACTGAATAATCACCAGCGAGTCGAAGGGCTGGAGAACGACATTTGAAAAAATGTTAAAAAATGGTGAGCTAACTTGCTCCAATTCCGCTTGATAGATAAGTGTCCTCTTACTGGCGGTGACGATAGCAAAATTATACGTTATCGCCAGATAGCGAAGGCCACTGAAGAAGGTAGGATTGAAATTCTCGTTCTTAATCAAATGCTCGAACTCGTCTAGAAGCAATACAACCTGGACATTTTGGCTTTTTAGCTCTCGAAACATTTGCTTTATCGCCAGGAATTCTGGTTCACCCCTAGCCAGAATTTTGTCAACCTCAGCCTGTAACCAGGCCATATCACACGATGCCCGAATTTCATCTAATGTTACCTGCCAAAATTTTGAAGTGGTTAATCCCTCAAAGCCCTCAAAGCCCAGGTAGGTAAAAATATAGCTATCTCCGAACCCAAGCCTGCTGCGGGTCTCAGGGTGCACCAGATGCTGCAAGAGGGAAGTCTTGCCACTGCGCCTCTCACCAATAACCGAAGTACTGGCCATATTCTGATCACGTAGGCGGCTAATAATATGATTTAATTCGTCCTGCCGCCCATAAAAAGCGCCAGGCGTTGGAACTGGTTGACCATATTGAAAGGGATTTTTGGCCATAGATTTTATCCAGTACTACCTATGTAACTTCTGTTTACAAAAAGCTTTGCCAAATTTAATTTAGATAGCCAAAGCAAGTTTTAATAAAAGGTTCAAAGTACTTGCCTTAAGGCGTGAAAAAAAAGCTTCTCATTTCGCTTGGAACACTTAAAACCTCAAACGAACCAGGTGGAGCTGGATCAAAGACCAAATTATTCCACGGTTTTGGTGATCCAGGTGTGCCCCGTACAACAGTGACCCACCAGGAATATTGGCCTGACCCTTTCAGAGGGGTAGTTGTATAAACTGTGTTTTTTATCCAACCCACATCAATCGGCAAAATTTCATTCTCAAACCAGATTTCTATCTGGAAATACTCATCTTCGGCTAAAACCCCTGGCCATTCCCAGTTTAACGTGACAGACGCACTTGATACTATAGCTCTTGATCTTGGGTTGATTAAAATTGGAGGGATAAGTGGGGTAGGAGTCGGAGTCGATGTATTAGTAGGGGTGGGAGTAAATATCCGGGTTGGCGCTGGTATCTGGCCAAGGAGAAAAAATTGTCTTTGGTCGTTTCGAATAGATAATTGATGGAATCCAGTATCTATATTCCCAGCTACAACAGCCGCTGACCAAGTATAGATACCCGGTGGGCAATTCAGCGTTAAATCCAATTGTGGCTCTTTTGTTTGTGCATGAATGCAAGCAGATTCCCGCGAAGCACCACTTGGAACAATTTGAATAGAATAATATTGATCGGGTGCTAAGTTGAATCCCTCCCAATTGAATCTCACTAAATCTCCTTCTGAATAAAAAGCCTCATTGCTGGGTTCATTCAATATAGGGCCATTTTGATATTTTATGATTGGAACAGAGGTAGGAGTAAAAGTTTCTGGAACTGGGGTGTTAGTAATAGTTGGCGTCAGAGTGGGCAACTTGGTAGGTGACGAAGTAGGTGTTGGACTCGGTGGGACTAAGGTTTCCGTAGGAATTGGAGTGGAAGTAGGTGTACTTGTAGCAAGAACTACAACTACGATTCCTGTTGGCGAGGGCGTGAGAACAGATGTTGGAGTAGGAGAAAAGAACGTTTCAAAAATTACACTCGATGCTACAATATTTGAAAGTATAGCTACAAGAGTAGCTATGACTACAGTTGTAATGATAGTAGGGTTTCTTAGAGTAGAACGCAGATATCTTTCAAATCTGGTACCAAAGCGTGTATTCTCGTAATAAGCTTCTTCTGCTTGCGACAGCAAAACCCGAGCATTTTTGTAATCTCTATCCACACTTACTACGCTTTCAAATAATTCTCTCGCTTTTTTCCATTCTTCAGCGTTGTGGGCTGTAAGACCTTTTTCATAAAGTCGTTCCAAGCCCAACTGCTCTCTAACACGAGCCAGTTGATAAGCAGCATCTTTATAATTTGGGTCTAGTCTGAATATTCGTTGAAGAATTACAAAAGCATTTTGCCAGTTTTCTTGCTCTAAAAAAGACAATGCTTGTAGATAAAGTTCCTCCAAATCTAACTGCTTCCTAACGTAAGTCAATCTAACAGTTGCATCTCTATAAGTGGGGTCTATCTGAAGAATTTGTTCAAATTCTACGGCAGCCTTTCGCCACTCCTCTTTATTCAGAGACCGCATTGCTTCTTGATAAAGGGTTTCAATTTGGAAGTTTCTCCTGGTACGCAGGAGCATAGCGGTAGCGTCTTTATAGTTTGAGTCTACCGCAAGTAACCTTGAGAGTATGTCACTCGCCTCATTCCACTTGGCCTGTCCTATTAAAGCATCAGCCCTATCGTATAATTCAGCTAACCTTTGCTGTCGTTGTACTTCCTGCAGAAGTATCCCTGCATCTTTATAGTTAGGGCTTGTTTGGATTATTGATACTAACTCAGCGACGGCATCATCGAATCGTTCTTCAGCAAAGTATTGACGTGCTCGCTGATAAGCAATCTCAACTTCTTGATCTTCTGAAACTGTGAGCAATTCGTCAAGGCTATGTTGCTTGTCTATCCAAAGTCTCAACAGATCTACTGCGAAATGATACTGCGACGTAGAAGGGTCATAAATGAGCAAATCTTTCGAGGTTAATGATGCTAGGGTAGCGTCAATAATATCCTCGCTAATCTGAGCCTTTGAGCGAGCCATAACCCGCCGTATCTCACCTGCTGATACAAATCGTTTTCTGGTAATCGCTAACGTAATAGCTGTGCTCGTCGCGGCCAGAACCAGTTTCTCGGTTGTGGATAAATCATTCCAGGCTGTGACGAGTTGGGGAGTAGCCCTTTCTACTAGAGATTCTGTAATAGACTTAACGTCTGCGCTTGTGATTGTGGAGATATCCTGTGAGATTGCAACGCTAAACAGTTCACTACAGACGAGTTGCACGTAATAAGGATGACCTGAGGTGAGTTGAAAAATCGTGTCAATCGCTTCAGATTCATATTTCAGAATCCCTTTGACTGGCTCTGTAATCAATCTATGAGCAGCCTTCTGATCCAAAAAGCTAATTTTCTTGTAGAGCGCCCCACTGAGTAATTCCCATCGGCTAGGGTCGAGTTCCTCAAATTTGTGGGTACCGGCAAAGAGGAAGGCCAAGTTTGGCTCGTGTTGGATGAGGGTACGAAGAAATGAAAAGATAGTCTGATCCAAGTTGCTTTCCCGAACATAGGTTTCGAGTAACTCGAATTCGTCCAGCATTAAAAGAAGCCGCCGGCCTTTTAGCTTTTGCCAAATTTCTGGCAGGAATTCGCGCTGAAATCGGCTTAATGGATTCTCTTGAAAATCGGCGAGGTCAGGAAGATTTACCTTGACCCTATTGGCAATCTCATCTGCTAATTGATAAACAAAACTGGCTAGTCCTTCAGGGATTATCCCCTGAAGGTCAATCAAGACCGGTAGAACATCCGGCCCCAGCCGTTCCGTCACTTGAATTTGATACAAAATGGAAGTCTTACCAGTCCGCCGCTGCCCATGTAGAACAACAATATTATCCTGGACTTTACCTATTAATTGCTGCTTTAAGAAATCAAACACATCCTCACGTCCAAAAAACATCTCCGGTGAGGAGATAGGACGGCCAGCTTGATAAGGGTTGTTGGCACCTTTTGGGAACCTAATCTGATTAGGAATTTCAGTTCGCTGCTCTTTCAGCAATTGCAGGGCTTCAGCCATATCCTGTGCTGTCTGAAAGCGATCTTCAGGTTTTCGAGATAACGCTTTCATTACCAACCGATTGAGGGTATCAGGAATGTCCTGTCTAATCGCTATAGGTGGAATGGCGTCTCGTTCCAATTTATTTTTAATAATCTCAAACTCGCTACCAGCGTAGGGGAGCTGTCCAGTAAGCATTTCATATAACACTACCCCTATAGCGTAAATATCGGAGCGGGCATCTGTTTGTCCGCTTTCCTGCTCTGGTGCCATGTGAGTCGTTGTACCCAAGATAGAACCTGTTGTTGTAAATTTTAAGTCTTGTCTCGAAAGTGAAGCTAGTGCTATGCTAAAGTCAGCTAGTTTTGGAATAATATTGCCTTCCGAGTCTTCAAAAAATAAAACGTTGCTTGGCTTGATATCCCTATGGATGATACCTTTCGCGTGTACAACATCGAGAGCCAGACATATGTCAGTTGCTATATCTAACACTTTAGCAATAGATAACTGCTTTTCGCTTTTCATCAAATCTTTGAGTGTACCATTCTCCGCATACTCCATAATCATGTAGTGTTGATCGCCGAGGTGTTTATAGTCGAATATAGTAATGATATTTCTGTGATTAAGGCTCGCGATAATCCTAGTTTCAGTGAGAAATCGCCCCAGAGCAATTTTATCTTTGGTTACTTCAGGTCGAAGATGCTTAACAGCTACTTTACGGCCAAGTTGCGTGTCTTCGGCCAGATAGACATCACTCCACCCTCCACTGCCAAGAGTTTTGATGATTTTATATTTCTTAAATAAGATTTTACCTTCTCGAAAGGTCATTGTTTCCCTACATAAGCCAGAGGTGGTCAAATTCAAACCGACCTTACCTGAACGCATCTTTGCGCCCAAATCAAGGTCGGTTAGTTTGGTAAAGACTCGACTATACAGCTATGGATTGTGAAGAGTATCACAGTCCCATAGCCTTATTTTAACATAAGTTAAACGGTTACGTCAACGGTTAGAAGAACTTCTGATAATCCAGGTACAAGGTTCAGAGGTCGAGGTGGAGGCTGATGATTGTTAAAACACCCCAAGAACTAAAAAGTTGTCCCGGTGAGTCAATAAATGGGTGAATGAACATAACCGTTTTTCACGAATCTAGTATAACATAAAATTTCACTCATAACCTTTCAATTTCATTTCAG
>CAZRYD010000018.1:24204-26497 GCA_964604225.1 uncultured Caldilineaceae bacterium | reverse complement strand
CAGCGTCATCTGCGTTCTATTTGAGCCAGAACAAATGCTCAACCTCCTCACCAAATAATAACGTCCCACTTTTTTGAAGTCCAACGTCTGTGCTATAATAGCCCACTTTGTGAAACCAGTAGCAGGTCGCAGGGTTGCAAAGCGCAAGGTAACAGTCAATGTCATTCGGTTAGCGTAGTTTAGCCCCTCGTGGGCGGGCAGAGCCGAAGGCCCCCTAGCGGCGAGGCCCTATGCTACACCCTTTACTTAATGACATTGGGGTAACAGTAATTTTCACCCAAGACGTAAGACGCCTCACCCTTTATGCCATTCTCATTCGAACTCCTAACCGAAGACCCCCACACCGCCGCCCGCGCCGGGATCATCCACACCCCCCACGGCGACATCCCCACGCCGGTATTCGCGCCGGTGGGAACGCAGGCGACGGTCAAAACGCTGACTCCTAACGACTTACAAGACTTGGGGGCGACGCTCATTTTGAGCAATACCTATCACCTCTACCTGCGGCCCGGCGCGGATTTGATTGCCGAGTTCGGCGGGCTGCATCACTTTATGCAGTGGCCTGACCCTATTCTGACCGACTCCGGCGGCTTTCAGGTCTTTAGTCTGGCAGGGCTGCGCAAAATTGATGATGATGGCGTGACCTTTCGTTCCCACATCGATGGCTCCTACCATCGCTTTACCCCAGAAATCGTCATCGGTATTCAAGAAAAACTGGGGGCCGACATCATCATGGCCTTTGATGAGTGCCCGCCACCTCACGACTATGAGTACAATATCAAAGCCCTGGAGCGGACGCATCGCTGGGCCGAGCGCTGCCAGGCCGCCCAAACCCGCTCCGACCAGGCGCTCTATGGCATCGTCCAGGGCGGAATTTTTGCCGACCTGCGCGCCCAGAGCGCCGAATTTCTGGCCGCGTTGGATTTCCCCGGCTACGGCATCGGCGGGCTGAGCGTGGGCGAAACCAAAGCCCAGATGCACCAGATGCTGGAAGTGATACAGCCTATTTTGCCCCGCCACAAACCTCGCTACTTGATGGGTGTGGGCAGCCCGGAGGATTTATTTGAGGGCGTCGCTCGCGGCGTGGATCAATTCGACTGCGTCCTGCCCACCCGCATCGCCCGCAATGGAGCCGTCTTCACTAAGCAGGGTCGGGTCAATTTGCGCAACGCTCGCTTTGCCACAGATAAAAATCCCATCGAGCCAGACTGCCAATGCTATACCTGCCGCACCTTCAGCCTGGCCTACCTGCGCCACCTGCTCATCGCTCAAGAGATTCTGGCCCTGCGGCTGACCACCCTGCACAACCTGCACTTCATGCTCGATACCATACGCCATATTCGCCAATCCATTCTCGACGGGACCTTTGCCAGCTACAAGAATGAGTTCCTATCGACCTACCGGCCCGTAGCCAGTAGACGGTAGACTGTAGACGGGGTTTATCTTCCCCTGTCTACCGTCTACCCTTTGTAAAGGAGATTCCTCACCATGAACTTGTTTCAAGCCCTCATCCTCGGCCTTGTCCAGGGATTAACCGAGTATATTCCCGTCTCTAGCACCGGCCACCTGGTGCTGGTGCCCTGGCTGCTGGGGTGGCCCGATGCGCCCTTTACCTTTGAAGTGCTAATCCAGTGGGGGACGCTGGTCGGCGTTTTTATCTATTTCTGGCAGGACATTTGGCAGATTGTCACCGGGGTTATCCAAGGCTTGCGCCAGAGGCGTCCCTTAGCTAC
The DNA here is from genome assembly GCA_964604225.1 of uncultured Caldilineaceae bacterium. Taxonomy (GTDB): domain Bacteria; phylum Chloroflexota; class Anaerolineae; order 4572-78; family J111; genus DSQQ01. The sequence goes on along the minus strand of CAZRYD010000018.1, from coordinate 24,764 downwards.
GTTTGAGGCCAAACTCGGCTGGCTGGTGGTGATGGCCACGATTCCAGCGGTCGTCTTTGGGGTGATCTTCAAAGATTTCTTCGAGTCCTTCTTCTCGGCCCCTATTTACGTTGGCGTCTTCATTGGGCTAACCTCCATCATTCTGGTCATTGCCGAACGCTACGGCTCCCGGCAGCGAGATTTGGACAGCATCGGCTGGCTCGATGCGCTTATTATCGGCTTGTGGCAAGTGGCGGCCATGGTGCCCGGCGTCAGCCGCTCCGGCGCAACCATTACCGGCGGCATGCTGCGCAGCTTTGACCGTCCTGCGGCGGCTCGCTTTAGTTTTCTGATGTCAATTCCGGCCCTGGGCGGCGCCGGGGTGGTGGCCCTGAAAGATTTGCTGGAATCCGGCATGATCATGGCCGAACTGCCGGCTTTGATTGTTGGCTTTGTGGCCGCCGCCATTTCCGGCTACTTCTGTATTCGTTGGCTACTGAGCTATTTACAAGGCCACTCTCTGTATGCCTTTGCCATCTACCGGGTCATCCTGAGCCTGCTTGTCATTGTTGTGGCCCTCA
>CAZRYD010000018.1:0-24104 GCA_964604225.1 uncultured Caldilineaceae bacterium | reverse complement strand
GCCTGCGTCGCCACCGTCACCCCCCCAGCGCCGGTAGTTCTGAAAGCGGCCGGCTCGACCAGCATGGGCCCGCTGCTGGCCGACCTGGCCGCGGCTTACAGCGCCCAGCACCCCCATGTCAGCTTTGACATCCAGGGCGGCGGTTCACAACTGGGCCTGACCCTGGCCGAGTCGGGCCGGGTTGACTTGGGCCTGGTTTCCTGGCCTGTCCAGAATCTGCCTCAGAACCTGCACTCAAGCCCCCTCGCCCGCGACGCCGTGGCCATCATTGTCCATCCCGAAAACAAAATCGCCGGGCTTTCACGGGTCGATCTACGCGACATTTTCAGCGGGCGGCTGCTCAACTGGCAAGAGCTTGACGGCCCGGCCAGTCCCATTCAAGTAATCAGCCGAGAAGACGGTTCGGGTACGCGGGCCGCTTTTGAAGCGCTGGTGATGGACGGGCAAGCGGTTACGCCTACGGCTATCGTCCTGCCCAATAGTCAGGCCGTCGTTGATTTTGTCGCCCAAACTCCCAACGCTATTGCCTATGTCTCTCTGGCGTTTGTTGACGCCAGCGTCCAAGCGATACCAATTGAAGGCATTTCTCCCACCCTGGCCAGCCTGGCCGATGGCAGTTACAGCCTGAGGCGCGACTTAGCGATGATTGTCTCCAGCCAAGCTAAACCTGAACTGGCCGGATTTATAACTTTTGTCTTGAGTCCGGCGGGGCAGGCTATTGTGGCCGCCAAGTGGGCTCCGCTCAGATGATAAGTTTTTATTTTGTGGTATAATTGGCCCATATGACTCTTTTCTCTATCCTGCTCATCGAAAGTCAAGTTTCGGCTGCGGCCGCAATTGTCGAAGCCATAGGCCAGCATTTGCCAGACTACTGTCTGACCGTTACCCCAGAAATCGACCAGGCCGTGGCTGAGTCAAAACCAGCCCACGTCATTCTACTGAATATTAGGCCCCTGGCCGACGAAGTTTGCCCTAAATTGTCCGCCCTCAGCACCGCTTACCCGGAGGCTAGCATCATCCTCCTCCACGACGCCTCAAAGCCAACGACGGAAACAGAAGAACAGCGACTCTTGGAAGCGTTGACCTGGGGTGTCGCCACCTACGTGCCACTATCCAAAGTTGGACTCGTAGCCCTGGCCAAACAACTCGCCGTGCTGCACGCTGCCTGGGAAGCGCAGCAGGAACAGTACGAGCCAAACCTGACTTCCGGCGAGTCGCTCTATCAAGCCATTGTCAGTGACTCCTCCCAACTGGCCATTCAAATCATCGGGCCGGATAACCGCATCCACGCCTGGAACCGGGCTGCTGAAAAATTATTTGGGCTGACCAAGCAAACTCTCAGCGCGCCCCTGCTGGAGAGCCTGCCCCTCTCGCCGGCTAATCTGAGCCGCCTCAAAGATTTTCTGGATCAGGCCCGCAGCAGCGGGGAGTCGCTCTTTATCCCCAATTTTTCCTGGGAAGACCAACAGGGAGAAACCTACTGGGTCCAACTGCACCTTTACCCCATCTACGCCGAATTGGCTGCCCAACCCGAAGGCCAGCTTACCGATATTTGTATCATCAGCGCGGACGTGACCGACCTAAAACGAGCTGAAGTTCAAACCTGGCAATACAGCCAAGAATTGCAGATTCTACTGGAAACCAGCCGCCAGGTTTCGGGGCGGCTGGAACTGCTGCCGACTTTGGAGAAAATTGTCGAGCAAACCAAAACCCTCTTGAACGCCGATAATGGTCGCATCTATTTTCTAGAAAAAGGCCAGGATACACTGCAACCCATTCTTTCAATTGGACCATTACCGGATCAGGATTACCCTGCTGCCGTCCCGCTGGGGCAAAGCCCTATTGGCGCTGTGGCCCGGGCCGGCCAGTCAGCCATGATTAACATGACCGACGCCCCCAAACCTGTCCAGACCATCGAGCATCTGCTGTGTGTGCCGCTCACTGCCTTCAGAGAGATGATGGGCGTGATGGTCATCAGCCGCTTCAACAAGTCGCCTTTTGTTGAAGACGACTTGCGCTTTCTGGAAAGTATTGTCCGGCAGGTCTCTTCCTCTGTTTACAACGCCCGCCGTTTTGAAGAAACCCGCAATAATCTGAACGAGTTGGCTATCTTGTACGAGACCAATTCGGCCATTGCCTCGACCCATGATACCGGGACCGTTCTAAAAATTCTGATTCGCCAAATGGTCCAGGTTCTGGATGTCAGCAGCGGACAGATTATTAGTTGGAATAAACAGCAGCACACCGGCACCACGCAAGCCGAATATTTTAAAAACGGGTTAGTCACCTCAGCCCAAACGCTCAAACCGGGACCCACTTTTGACCTGGCTCAACGCCCCTGGCTGCTAGCCATGCAAAATCAACAGCCGGTTGTTTTTCAGTTGAGTGACCCCGGCCTGGCTGAAACAGAACGTCAAGAGATGACCGAACGGGATTGCCGCTCGCGGCTGCTGGTGCCGCTAGTGGTCAAAGATGAGGCCATCGGCTGGGCCGAGCTATGGGAGAGCCGCCAGGAGCGCCACTTTAGCAGTGACGACATTCGCCTGGCCCGCTTATTGGCCAACCAGGCCGCCGTAGCCCTGGAAAATCTGCAATACCTCAAGCAAACCCAACGAGCTCTGGAAGAAACCGACGCCCTGTACCAGGTGGCCACCGCCCTAACCACCACCCAAGATGCCCAAACCATCATGAGCACGGTTCTGCAAGGATATCTGCGGGTGCTTGATCTTGAGCAGGGCAGCGTGATTATTTTTGATTTCGAGACGAAATTTGGCGTGGTCAAAGCCAGTTTTCAAGATGATCAACCGGCCCAGCCGGCGACTCTCCTGGTCGATGGAACCCAAATTGAGGGGAGACCGGCCCAAGGTTTGGAAGGCTGGCAGCTTCCGCTGCGTAACAACCCGGTCTACGAACGAATCATGGCGACCCACCAGCCTGTGGTCATTGACGATACCCTGGGCAAACTGGTCCCTTTTCTGCCCAAGGCGGTCCCCCCGCTGCCCGCCCTGATCCGGCTGGGCTGGGCTGGGCCGGAAACATTATCGCTATTGGTCGTACCCATTCAAATTCGGGGAGAAATTGTGGGGCTGCTTACCGTTGAGGCGACTCGCCAAAAGCACACGTTTAGCTCCAACGAAATCACCCTGGGCCAGGCCATGGCCGATGAATTAGGCGTGGGACTACAAAATGTAGCCCTCTACGAGGCTGAATACCAGCGGCGCCAGCAAGCCGAAACCCTGCGTGAAGTTTCCGTAATCGTCGGTTCCAGCCTTAACCTGAATGAAGTGCTGGAGCGCATCCTCGACCAACTGGCCCGCGTCATTAAATACGACAGCGCCGCCATTCATCTTATTGAAGGGAAGCGGCGGCGGATTATCGCTGGCCGCGGCTTTCCCAACCCCAAAAAGGTCATCGGCTTAACCTTCCCGGTCAAATTGGAGAATGAGCGAGACCCCAGCACCGCCGCCATTCAAGCCCGCCAGCCCTTGGTCGTGGGCAATGTTCCGGCCAGTTACAATATCTTCAAAAAATCGCCCGAAGAACACATCAAATCGTGGATGGGCATTCCGCTCATTGCCCGGGATAAAGTCATCGGGCTGATCAGCATCAATCACACCGAAGCCAATGCCTACGATGAAGACGACTTGCAACTGGCCCTGGCTTTTGCCAACCAGGTTTCCATTGCCCTGGAAAATGCGCGTCTGTACGAATTGGAAGTTCGTGAGCTGGAGCGCGAACTGGAGATTGCCCAGTCGATTCAAGAAACTTTGTTACCTCAACTGGTCCCCCACGTTCCGGGGCTGGAAATTTCCGGGCGCATCTTGCCTGCCCGGCACATTGGCGGCGACTTTTTTCACTTCTTTCCGGTAGGCAAAGACCAGCTCGGGGTGGCGATTGGAGACGTCAGCGGTAAGGGTATTCCGGCAGCGCTTTACATGGCCGTGGCCATTACCGCCATTGATGCCCAAATCAGAGCTGAGATTGGGCCGGGCGAACTTCTCAACCAATTGAACCACATCCTCTACAATCGGCTGCGCGAAAATAAAATGAATGTCGCTTTACAGGTAGCCACCTTCGCCCCTTTATCTCCCCTCAATGAAGAAGACAAACAGAAACCGCAAGGGGTTTTAATGACGGTCGCCAGCGCGGGCATGATTGCACCGATTGGAGCGACGGAGCATGGCTGTCACTTTTTACCCGTGAGCGGCCTGCCGGTGGGCGCACTTTCTCCGCCCGAACAAACCTATCACGACGACACCTTCCTACTCGATCCCTTCACTACCATCATCTTTACCAGCGATGGCATCGTTGAAGCCCAAAATGAAACCCGCGAGCTGTTTGGCTTTGAGCGTCTCGAAGCCGCCATCAACGAAGTGATTGTTACGCGAGACGCCGAGGTCATCGCCGAACACATCATCAACACCGCCCAAGAATTTATCGGCCAGGCCGAACAAAACGACGATATGACCGTGGTGGTGGTCGTCAAAAAATGAACAATTTGACCATGCGCAGGACACCGCCCCTCGGAGGGTCTGCTTTCCTATGGGCTTTTGCCTGGCTCTTCCTTATTTTGGGTCTGGGCTACAGCCTCCTGACCCCCGTTTTTGAAAATTCCGATGAAACCCTGCACTATCCCTACATCAAGCACCTGGCCGACGGCCTGGGGCTGCCGCTGGCCAGCCCCGGCCAACTGTGGAACCAGGAAGGCACTCAGCCTCCGCTGTACTATGCCATTGTCGCCGCCAGCACCTTTTGGCTTGATAGCGACAACCTGCCGGAGTTGTTGCAGCGCAACCCCCACTGGCTCTTCACCGAGGTGCGCGCCCTGATTAACGACAACCAAAACCTGGTCCTACACGGCCCCATGGATGCCTTCCCTTATCGCCGCACCGCTCTGGCTGTTCACCTCGGGCGCTGGTGGAGTTTACTTTTTGGGTTGTTGACCGTCGGTGGGACCTTTCTGCTAGCCCGTCACCTTTTTCCACAGAATCTCCCGCTGCTCCTGACGGCAACCGCCCTCACGGCGCTCAATCCTCAATTTATCCGCGTCTCCGCCACCGTCAGCAACGACAGCCTTGCCGCCGCCTTGACCACCTGGGCGGTTTTTATGGCCTTGAAATTTACCGAGCCACCCTTGAGCATAGCAGGGGAGCAGGGGAGCAGGGGAGCAGGGGTTAGATATCCCTTGCTGCTTGGTCTACTCACCGGGCTGGCCGTGTTGACCAAACTGAGCAGCCTGAGCACCCTTTTTCTGGTCGCCTTTATCATCTTTTGGCGCTTGTTTTTTCTGAGTGAGCTGCATCAAAGCCCGCTGTCAACAACGATCCGCTGGTTGGTCATCATCGGCGCGATCACCCTGGCGCTGACCGGCTGGTGGTTCTGGCGCAACTACACTCTCTATGGGGAGTGGTTCGCCACCGACACCCACCTCAACCTGGCCGGCCGCAGTGACCTATCACTATCTCAGGTCTGGAGCCTGCGGGCCGAAGCCGAGCGGGCTTATTGGGCCACCTTCGGTTGGGGCCAGATTCGCCCACCGGAATGGGTCTTTCGCCTGCTGTTTGGCTTGACCCGCCTGGGCTTGGTAGGGCTGGTCCTGGCGCTGCTGGCCCGGCTGATTCAAGGCGACAAGTCCAGGCCCCTGCCCCTCCGACTCGACGACATTAGTTTTGAGAAAATTATTATGCTGTTACTGTGGGCGGCGCTCAATCTGGGGCTCTATCTGCGCTGGGTCATGGAAGTCGGCTCGGTGTCTCATACGCGCCTGGTCTTTCCGGCGCTTGCGGCCATCTCGCTGTTATTGGCTTTAGGCTGGCACGCTTGGCTGCCTCGTCGCCTGGCTGGCTGGTTTAGTGGACTGGTCATTATCAGCTTTTTGGCGCTCAACGTTTACAGCCTCGGCTGGCTGATTTATCCGGCTTTTAAGCCGAATGACTCAGCGCCGGTACTGACCTCCTCTCCGCTTGAGTTGACCTTTCTCGACAGCCTCAAATTGACCAGCAGCCAGGTACACGTCACAAACGCCTCACCCACAAATAATACGGCTACAGCCGGTGATGTTGTAGTGCTTGAGGTCGAATGGCAGACCCTGGCTCCAATGGACAAAAATTACAGCCTGGCCGCCGTGCTCCTCGCCCCCGATGGCAGCGTGCTGGCCCGGCGCGAAACCTATCCAGGCCTGGGCCTGCGCCCGACCCGCTATCTCCAGCGCGGCGATACATTTTGGGATGTCTATCCGCTCAGATTAGAGCAAGACGTACCTGAGCCGCTGGTCGCTCGCGCCACGGTCAACTTGTTTGATTTCGACTCGGCCAGCCGGGCCGGTTTTCCTGCCCTGGCTGCTAACGGCCAGGCAGTCACGCCGATCATTGGCGAGATAAAAATTGTACCCAAAACCTGGCCCCACTATCGCCCTACTCAGGTTACCCAAATCAATTTTGCCAAGGCTATCTCCTTGATCGGTTATGATTTTACACCGCCTGTAGAGGGCCAAGGCCAGGGAGCGATTACCCTTTATTGGCAGTCACTCGCTCCGGTCAGTGAAGACTACGTTGTTTTTGTCCATCTCCTCGATGGCCGCGGCGAGATGATCGGCCAGGCGGATGCCCCACCGACCAACAATGCCTACCCCACCCGCTGGTGGTCGCCCGGCGAAGTTATCGCCGATACCCACCCCTTGCCGGCCTCGGCCAAGATGGCCGCGCTTCGTCTCGGCCTGTACGATCTCAGCTCGGGCCAGCGTCTCGTCATCGACGAGTCCTCGCTGCCCCAACAAGACAACAGCGTGGAGATTACCCTGCCGTGAGCAGCGACCGCAGACCGCAGACCGCAGACCGCACTTTTGATATGACCATAGGTCAAGGACAGGAAACTCGCTTCCCTTACTCCCTACTCCTTACTTCCTACTCCTTGCTCCGTACTCACCCTGGCCTCTTCCTGGCCCTGGTTATCTACCTTGGCCTGGCTTTCTGCTACTTTTTCATCACCCCCATTTTTGAAGCTCCCGATGAATGGACCCACACCGGCCACGTCAAATATATCGCCGATGGCCACGGGTTACCGGTGATGCTGCCGGGCCAGGGGATCTTTGGCGGGCAGCAGCCGCCGCTCTATTACACTCTCGGCGCGCTGCTGGTGCAACCCTTTGAATTGGACTCTTTCGACCAATACCTCAAAGAGCGGGCCAATCCGCATGCCTCCTTGGGCTACGCCCTCGACCCCGGCAACAAAAACAATTTCCTGCACACCTCCACCGAGAATTTTCCCTACCACGGCCTTAGCCTCGCCGTCCACGTCCTGCGCCTCTACTCGCTGACCTACGGCCTGATGGCCCTTATCTTCACTTACCTGACCGCCTTTGAACTTTTTAATTTACAATTCAAATTTCACAATTCACAATTCTCTACTTCCTACTTCCTCCCTACTCCCCAGCTCTTGGCCGGCCTTGTCGCCCTTTTCATCGCCTGCCAGCCGATGTTTGCCTTCATCACCGCTTCCGTCGCCAACGAGTCGGCCAATATGGCCTTTTGTGCCATGGGTCTGTGGCTGGTCCAGCGGTACGTTTTAGATGGACCCAGCCGCCGGTGGGGTCGAGCTATAGCCTTGGGGGTTGTCTTGGGTCTCATCTCACTCTCAAAGATGACCGGCCTCTCCTTCGGTCTCGTAGCCACAGTCGCCTTTTTGATAACCGCCATAGCGACCCGCAAACAGCCCGACGCCGCCCGGCTGCTCTGGCGCGATGGCCTGATTATCGGCCTGCTCTTTCTGGCCGTCGGCGGCTGGTGGTACTGGCGCAATTACCAACTCTACGGCGACTTTTTTCAGCGCGGGCTTTACAAAATCTACTTCAACATCGAACAGCAGCCCCTGACCCTGCGCGAGTTTCTCTACACCCTCTCCACCGGCGAAGTTTCCTTCTGGGCTACCTTTGGCTGGCTCAACATCGTTGCCCCGGAGTGGGTTTACAGTTTTTATCGAATCGTCAGCCGGATTGGCTTGATCGGCGTTGCTTTTGCCATTTTGGTACAATTTGGCGCTTGGGTGAACCGGCGCATGGCAAATGGCCTGCCACCAGGGGCGGCGGCCACGGGCGGCGAATGGCAAATAGAACGCCAGCCTCTATCTTCTATCCCTCCCCTTCTCCTTCACCTCGTCTTCCCCGTGGCTCTGGCTTTCTCGCTCACCCGGCTGGTGGCCATTGAAGGCGGTTGGCAGGGCCGGCAGCTTTTACCGGCGCTTGGCTCCATTGCCATTATCATTATCTGGGGCTGGTGGGCGTTGAGTCCAACCCGCCTGCGCCTGCCCATTCTGGCAGCCTTAATCGCTGTGATGTTTGGCCTGGCGGCCTGGCTGCCATTCGGAGTGATGGCGCCCGAATATGTTCCCCGGCCACTCCTGACCGAGGCCGATTTGCCGGCAGATTTGTCCCGCCTGAACCTGACTTATCGCGGCGAGATGAAGTTAATCGGCGTAAAAATTGGCGCGGTTGCCATCCGGCCCGGCGAGCGCGTACCGGTGACGGCCTATTGGCAGGCCCTCAAACCCATGACGACCAACTACAGCGTCTTTGTTCATCTCATCGGGCGGGGCTATCAGAATATCGGCCAATTCAATACCTATCCCGGCCTCGGCTTACGCCCCACCCGTACCCTGGAACCCGGCCAAATCGTCACCGATACCTATCCTGTGCAGGTGGAAGGCGGTGCAATCGCCCCCACCCGTTTGCTGGTCAATCTTGGCCTGTTTAATTTCAACGAACCAGGCCGCCCCGGCCTCGCGGCGACAGCTCCCGACGGCCAGCCGGCCTCGTCAAGCGTCGGCCAATTGAAGCTGATCCCGGCTGCATGGCCGCCTCGGCCAAGCACCTCACCGCTGGCCGAATTCGGCGAACCCCAGAACGAAAATGCCAGCCCCATCTGGTTGAGTGAGGCCGCCCTGAGTGGCTGCCAAAACCAAACCGATACCTGCGCCATCACATTCACCTGGCTAGTCCAGGCCAAACCCGCCGCCGACTACACCATATTTATTCAGCTTTGGCCCGACGCCCCAGAGCAGAAATTCATTGGTTTCGACTCGCCCCCTCTCTCTGGCGACTACCCCACCAGCTTGTGGGACGCCGGAGAGGTTATCCTTGACCGGCACGACCTGGATTTAGCCACCGTTCCACCCGGCGCCTACCGGATTTTGGCGGGCCTGTATAATTTCACCACCGGCCAGCGTCTCCCCACCAGCGCCGCGGGTACGCCCTTACCCGATTATGCTGTAAATTTAGGCACGCTTCAGCTCAAATAGGCGCTCAAAACGTAAATTTGGGCCTAATGGCCTGATTGTGAGCCAAAGGTAGTTGTGTTAAAATGTTAGAATTCGTTAGAAAGCTTAAAGAGGGGAGGAATAAAGTGAGTTGGTAGGCTACACCTATCAACAAGCACCATTTCAAACGCGTCCATAAAATTCATCGGCTCACCTCGAACTGCCCGCTTTACTTGCCCCCCAATTGAGCACATCTTTTAGGATAAAACCAATACCAGGCATGAAGAATAACTTAATTGGAAAGCAGATTGGTAAATACGTACTCCAGGAATTACTCGGCGAAGGCGGCATGGGCCAGATCTACAAAGCCCGCCATCCCGCCCTCGATCGTGATGTGGCCATCAAGCTGATCCACCTCTATCGGGTCAGCGATACCAGTGTGGTGGACCGCTTTCGCCGCGAGGCCAAGGTGGTGGCCGCCCTCCGCCATCCCGGAATTGTGCAGGTGTACGATTTTGATGTCGAGGATGATGTCTTTTATATGGTGATGGAGTTTGTCCAGGGCGAGAGTCTGGCCCATCGCCTGGTCAGTATCGACGCCCAGGGCGGGCGCTTGCCGCTGGAGGAAGCGCTGCGGCTCACGCGGTTGATTACCGCAGCCGTGGCCTACGCTCACAATCGGGGCGTAATCCACTGCGATTTAAAACCCGATAATGTAATGCTCAACCTTGACGGCCAGCCTATCCTGACCGACTTTGGCATCTCCAAATTTGTCAGCGGTGAACGCCTGACCAGCACCAACGATATCCTGGGCACGCCCCATTACATGTCACCCGAACAAGGCTCTGGCCGCTGGAAAATTGACGCCCGCACCGATGTTTATTCATTGGGGGTGATGCTGTATGAGCTGACGACAGGGCGGCTGCCCTTCACCGGCGATACTTCGATGAGCATCATGTTCAAGCACATCAACGACCAGGCTACGCCCCCGCGCACGATCAACCCTATCCTCCCCGAAACCGTGGAGCAAATTATTCAAAAGGCCATGGCTAAAGACCCGGCCTGGCGCTATCCTTCGGCTCAGGAAATGCTGGCTGCCCTGGAAGCCCTAACTTCTCCCCAGACCTACCAGCCCCCAGCCAACGAACCCGCCTGCCTGTTTATTTGCTACAAGCCTCAGACCGACCCTGATGAAAAAATAGCTAATTTTCTATACGAAAGTTTATCGGGGCACGGACATCAGGTCTTTATTGATCCCATCACTCAGACCGATGAAGCTTGGGTTGAGCGGGTTGACCAGCAAATCAAGGCCAGCGACTTCTTTGTGGTGCTCCTCTCCAAAGCCGCCGCGGAGAGCGAGATGATCCAGATTGAAGTGAGTCAGGCTTATGATTATTATCTACTCCATGAAAAGCCCCATCTGCTATCTGTGCGGATTGCCAATGAAGAACTGCTGCCTTATGCCATCCCGGCCTTTTTGGAGCCGCTGCACTACGTAGACTGGCAGAGCGAGGCCGATAACGAGCGCGTGGTCGAAGAGATTCTGAGCGCCATCGGTGGGCAGCTCCCCCAAAGCGTCGCCGCCCCGCCGCCCAGGGTAGCCAAGCGAACCAGCGTGCTCTCCGAAGATGGGCGGCTTGTCGACGGCGACGAAACCTCGCCCCCGCCGCTGCCCGCCTTCGACCCACGCTTTTTGCAAAAATTGACTGCGCCCGGTGGAGCCGTCAAGCTGCGCGACAAGCTCTATATCGAACGCGCTGTTGATGCCGAATTGAGGGATCAACTGGTCAAATGGGGCACTACTACTACCATTCGCGCGCCCCGGCAAACCGGCAAAACCTCGCTGTTAATGCGGGGCATCCACTATGCCCGCCAGCAGAAAATTAATGTCGTCTTCCTCGACTTCCAAAGTTTTGGCAGCGAGCAGTTGGCCGCACCTGAGCTATTTTTGCGCGAACTGGCCGTGTCCATCTGCGATGAACTCGACCTGGATGAGGCAATGGTCGAGGAAGCCTGGGACGGCTCGCGCAGCCCGTTCAAAAAATTGACCCGCTTTATGGAGCAGTGCGTACTGCCCGACTTTGACCAACCTGTGGTGCTGGCCATGGACGAAGCCGACAGCTTATTGCGCACCGACTTCTATCAGGATTTCTTTGGCTTGCTGCGCTCCTGGCACAATCGCCGGGCCTCCCGCGAGGAGTGGGAATTGCTCAACCTGGTCCTGGTCATCTCCACCGAACCTTACCTGCTGATTGAAGATATTCACCAATCGCCCTTTAACGTGGGCTTGCACCTGGGCCTGACCGACTTTGACGAACACCAGGTGCGTGATCTCAACTCCAGGCACGGTTCGCCCGTGGCCGAGCGCGACCTTGCCTCGTTGATGGCCCTGTTGAACGGTCATCCCTTCCTGACCCGGCTGGCCCTGTACAAAATGGTCACCGAGGGTATGAGCTGGGCCGACCTGCGCCAGCAAGCCCCCGCCGACAACGGTCTCTTTGGCGACCATTTGCGCCATCAATATTGGACCATCTATGATAAGCCGGCGCTCAAAGATGCCTTGAAAGAGGTTATTCTCACCCAATCCTGCGCCGACGAGAAATCTCTCTTCCGCTTGCTGCGAGCCGGGTTAATCAAAGGCAGTGGAGATGTTTACACCTGCCGTTGTGATCTTTACAAATTGTATTTTGGGGACAAGCTCTTTTGAGAAAGTTGAAGGGTGAATGACAACGCTGCGCAGCCCTAGTGAAGACCAGTCTATTACCCAAGTCAGCCGGCGCCGAACCAGAACGGATTTCTTTGTGGCGGGCGGTACACTCTCGCCGAGTGTGCCTTCTTATGTTAAGCGCCCGGCCGACGACGAGTTGTTCGAAGCGGCCCTGAAAGGCAATTTTTGCTTTGTGCTGACCACCCGCCAGATGGGCAAGTCCAGCCTGATGATCCGCACGGCCCGGCGCTTGCGCGGGGAGGGCGTCCACACGGCCATTATTGACCTGACCGAGATGGGCACCAGTGTGGCCGAAACCTGGTATCTGGACCTGCTGACCGAGCTGGCCGACGAACTTGACCTGTCGGTAGACCCGGAAACCTGGTGGCAGGAGCGGGCCTCATTGGGCTACGTGCGCCGCTTCACCAACTTCCTGCGCGATGTCGTCTTGACCGAAATCGAAGAGCAGGTGGTCATTTTTATTGACGAGATTGATACCACCCTGCGCCTGCCCTTCTCCGACGACTTTTTTACGGCCATCCGGGCCACCCACAACGCCCGGGCCAAAGACCCGGCCTTTGCCCGGCTCAACTTCATTTTAATCGGCGTGGCCTCGCCCTCCGATTTGATCAAAGACCACACCCGCACCCCCTTCAACATTGGCCAGGGCATTAAGCTCAAAGATTTTACCAAGGCCAATGCGGCGGTGCTGCAAGACCGGCTGGAAACCATCTATCCAGACCAGGGTGGGGCCATCTTCAGCCGCATCTATTACTGGACCGGCGGCCATCCCTACCTGACCCAAAAGCTATGCCAGGCCATTGCCCAAGCCGAAGATGAATCCTGGCCCGCCGAGCGCATTGATGCTTTGATCGAGCGGCTCTTTCTGTCTGAGGAAGCTCGCAAAGAAACCAACCTGCAATTTGTACAGGACAGTCTGCGCGAGCATCCCCTCAAACGCCATCTCTTAACTTTGTACCGGCAGGTTTATGAAGGTGAGCAGATTGCCGAGGATGAGCGCTCGCCGGTGCACAACCAGCTCAAACTGACCGGCCTGGTCCAGGCTGAAGACCGCATTCTGAAAGTTCGCTGCGAAATCTACCGGCGGGTTTTTAATCTGGATTGGATCAAAGCCAATCTGCCCATCGATATCGACGTGTCGGATTTCTTTGTCGTCGGGGGAACGGTCCGTTCCGACTCGCCTTCCTATGTCAAGCGCCCGGCGGACGATGAGCTATTTGATCTGGCCCTGGCCGGCAAATTCTGCTATGTGCTCACCCCCCGCCAGATGGGCAAATCAAGCTTAATGGTTCGGACCGCCCGCCATTTGCAGCAGCAGGGCGTCCGTACCGCCATCGTCGACCTGACTAAAATCGGCATGGTTGGGGTAGAGCAGTGGTATCTGAATTTGCTGACCGATCTCCAAACGAATTTCGGTCTTTCCGTTGACCCAGAGACGTGGTGGCACAAGCATGCCTCACTGGGCCCGGTCAAATGCTTTACCAACTTCCTGCGGAACGTCGTTTTGACCGAAATCGAAGAGCAGGTGGTCATTTTTATCGACGAGATTGACACCACGCTGAGTCTGCCCTTCTCCGATGATTTTTTTGCCGCCATCCGGGCTATGTACAACGCCCGCGCCGAAGACCCCGTCTTCAACCGCCTGACCTTTGTCTTGTTTGGGGTCGCCACCCCTTCTGACCTGATCAAAGATCGCGCCCGCGCGCCTTTTAACATTGGCCAGGCCATCGACCTGGACGATTTTAGCCGCGAAAATACACGGGCCCTCCAACAGGGTTTAAAGGACATCTACCCCGAACAGGGCGAGGCTATTTTTACCCGGATTTATCACTGGACCAGCGGTCACCCCTACCTGACCCAGAAGCTCTGCCTGGCCGCGGCTGAGCTGAGCGGTAATGGGGCCGTCACCGACGCCAAGGTCGATGAGTTAGTCGAGCAACTTTTCCTGTCGGAAGCGGCCCGTAAAGAGTCGAATCTGCAATTTATTCAAGATAGTATCCAAACCAGCCCGCAGCGCCGGCAACTGCTGGCCCTCTATCGACAGGTCTACACCGGCCAGGCCATCCCGGAAAATGAGCGCTCGGTGGACCAAAATCAGTTAAAACTTTTTGGCCTGGTACGGGTTGAGAACGGCATTTTGAAAGTTCGCAATGAGATTTATCGTCACTTCTTTAATTTGAACTGGATTGAGGCCAATACTCCGGTTGATTGGACCCGCCGAATTGCCATTATCTCGACCGTCCTGACCTTTTTACTCATTGGGGCCATTGGCCTGGCCATCTTCTGGCGCAGCCAGCAGGATCGCGCCCAAACCTTCATCAACGATTTTAGAAGTACCGCCGATCCCGACGTGCAGATCACCAGCCTGGCCGGGCTATTTGATCTACCCGATTTTGCCGGTCAAGCCCGCCAGTTATTTTATGCTGAACTAACCCCGGAAGAGCGCCTGGCCTTGTTTGGCTCGGCCAACCCCCAGGCGGTGGGGCCGCAGTTGATTACCGTGGTGCAAAACCTTTATCCCGACTTGGAAGATAACGAACGCGACAACGCCTTGCTACAAGCCATGCTTCAGCCTCTGAAAAAAATAGATGATCCTCGTTCGGTGAACCTACAGGTAGGGATTGAACAGTGGCTGGAAGGACGGAATTTGTACGCCCAGGGCCAGTATCAACAGGCGGTCACGGCCTATAACGTCGCCATTCGGCTGAATGATCGTAATCCGGGTATTTATTTTGACCGGGGTGTGGCTTACGTCGCCCTGGCTGAGTTCGATCATGCCTTAGCTGATTTTGAGACGGTGCTGAGTCTGGACTCCAATCGACAAAGGCGGGTGGCGCAGGTCGTTATGAATAATTCCGACCTCTATGACCGGGTCATCGCTCAAGGTGCGGCCAATCCAGCCGTGGTGGCCCTGGTGCCATCGCCGACCAGTACGCCCACAGCTACGCCAACAGCCACGTCCACGCCAACCCCCACCTTAACCCCTACGCCGACTTCCACGCCACCGCCAACGCTTACCCCTACCGCTACTTCAACAGCTATCCCGCCGACTACGGCTCTCCCCGCCGAATTACCGGCGACCAACACGCCGACGCCTCTACCAACCGCTACCTATACTCCAACCCCCACCCCCAGACCGGCCACGATTGTTTATGTTCAGAGTAACGGGTTTAACCATAATCTGGGGATCACTAGCTCGGCGGGCAAACTCTATACGGACAACCTGCATCCGCTGGCCTCCGCTCCTACCTGGTCGCCGGATGGAACCAAAATTGCCTTTTATGGCGAACCGGGCCTGAGTGAATTGGGCGGCATCTATGCCCAGGGTAGCGGCGTCTGGGTTTTTGAGGTGAAATCGGGCCAGTTGAAACTCCTGTATGGGGTCGAACACATCAAAAACATGGATTGGTCGCCTGACGGGATCAAACTGGCCCTTGAAATTGGCCCGCCTAATGTGCCCCATCAAGTCTTTGTCATTGACACCCGTGATGCCAAAGAAGTCAGCCGTTTCCCCGGCGAACAGCCGGCCTGGAGTCCGGACAGCCAGGAACTGGTCATCAAATCCTGCGCCCCGGAGTGTGGCTTGTGGAAGGTCGGTTTCGACGGCAGCGGGGGCAAACTCCTGACCACCGACAGTACCGACAGCTACCCCAACTGGACTTTAACCGGCCAATACATCGTCTTCACCTCCCGTTTCCGTACCGGCGATTGGGAAATCTACCGGCTTGACCTGCTCAATGACGAACTGATCCGTTTGACCAGTCGCCCCGGTTCAGACACCACCCCGGTTTTCAGCCCCGATGGCCGGGAAATCTACTTCCGCACCGATGCCTTCGGCGATTGGCAGGTCCGGGTCATGGCCGCCGACGGCAGCCACGAACGCGCCCTCCTCGACGACGTCGGCCCCAGCGATGATTGGGGCCTGGCTCGGCCAGCGGTGTATTGAACCGCTGAATTCGCTGAATTAATTGAAGCCGCTGACATGGCTCCAAACTCAGCGCTTTCAGCGCCGATCAGTTTTTCAGCGGTTCAACGGACAGTCAGTTCACCTCCAAATTGAATCTCTCACGCTTCAAAAATCCCTTGCTTCGCGCCAAGACATGCTTTATACTGTAGAGTAGGGTACAACCTGTCTTGATTGGCCCAAAGAGGGAAGCTAATGGCCACGCAGTACAATTTGACGAATATCCGCGCCCTCCTAACTGAAGGGTTCAACGATGAGGAACTACGCGCCTTTTGCCACGATGAATCCAAATTCAAATCTGTTTTTGATCAATTGGCACAAGATACTGGCAAAGCCAAAATTGTCGGGCTAATTGTCGAACATGCTACCCAACATCTACTCCTCGAAACCCTCCTCACCTGGGCCAAAGAACACAACCCCACCCGATATGAGAGACATCAACCCTATTATGTTCCCGCTCATCTTTTCATCTGCTATAAGCGCAGCGCCGAGTCTGACCAAAAGTTAGCTACCTATCTTTATCAATTCCTAACCCAACACGGTCACGAAGTCTTTATTGACCAAACCCTACGCACCGGCGACGCCTGGTTGGAGGAGATTGATCGGCAAATCAAGGCTAGCGATTGCCTGATTGCCCTGCTGTCCAAAGAGTCGGCGGATAGCGAGATGGTTCAGGCGGAGGTCAGCCGGGCTTATGAGTACCGCAAGTTGCAAGGGCGTCCCCACGTCCTGCCGGTGCGCCTGGCCTATGAGGGCTTATTGCCCTACACCATCGCCGCCTTTCTGAATCCCCAGCAATATGTCGTCTGGCACAGCGCGGCCGATAACCAGCGGGTAGCCCACGACATTCTAGCCGCCATTGAGGGCCGCTTACCGTTGCAAACCTCCATCCCCACCCAACCTGTGACCAATAGTATTATCTCTGAAGATGGGCGACCCATTGCCGAGGCTGAAACCTTACACCCTCCTTTGCCGGAGTTCGATCCCCGTTTCCTGGTAGAATTGCCTGCGCCGGGAGGGGCGGTCAAACTCCGCGATACCCTTTACGTCGAGCGCGAGGCCGATGTTCAGTTGAAACGCGAACTGATGAAATGGGGCAGTACTACCACTATCCGCGCACCGCGCCAAATGGGTAAAACTTCCCTGTTGCAACGGGGTCTCCATCATGCTCGCCAAAATGGAGCCAACGTGGTCTCACTCGACTTTCAGGGCTTTGGCCACGATCAATTGGCTTCGCCCGATGTCTTTCTGCATGAACTGGCCAAGTTAATCTGCCATGAGCTTCGGCTCTATGATGCCGAAGTAGACAAGATGTGGCAAGGCTCGCTGGGAGCGCCAAACAAGCTGACTTTCTTTTTGGAAGATTATGTTTTGCCCAAATTTGAGGGGCCGCTCATCCTGGCGATGGATGAAGCAGATTATTTGTTATTGCACACGCCCTTCTACCAGGACTTTTTTGGTCTGGTGCGCTCCTGGCACAATCGCCGTACCCGCGAGGCATGGGAAATGTTTAACCTGGTTCTGGTCATCTCCACCGAACCTTACCTGCTTATTGACGATGTGAGCCAATCCCCCTTTAATGTTGGTCTCCTACTGGAACTGGCCGATTTTAGCGAGACTCAAGTGCGCGACCTCAACCGGCAGCACGGTTCACCCGTAGCGGAGCCACACTTGTCCCAAGTCATGACCTTGCTGAGCGGTCATCCCTACCTTACCCGTATGGCCCTTTACAAGATGGTCACAGAGCGAGTGACCTGGCCCGATCTGCTCCAGATCGCGGCTTCTGATCGCAGCCCTTTTGCCGATCATCTGCGACGTCACGAGTGGGGGCTGCGGGATAAACCCCAGTTACGAGAGGCGCTGGCGCAGGTCATTCGCTCCAACCGCTGCTCAGACGAGCTGGCCCTGTTCCGTTTGCTGCGAGCCGGATTGGTCAAGGGCAGCGGCGAGGTCTATACCTGCCGCTGCGATTTGTATCGGCTGTACTTTAAGGACAAACTGTGATGAACGCCGACTCAAAAATTTTCGACTTCTTTGTCGCTGGCGGCACCCTGCGCCCCGATGCCCCGTCCTATGTGAAACGTCCAGCCGACGATCAACTGTTCGATCTGGCTCAGGCCGGCGCCTTCTGCTATGTCCTGACTGCCCGCCAGATGGGCAAATCCAGCCTGATGACCCGCACCGAACGCCGCTTAAGAGAGGCTGGGGTAAACACGGCCACCATTGACCTGACCAGCATCGGCACCGTCACTATTGATGCCTGGTACCTGGGCATGCTGACCGAGTTGACCCGGCAATTACGCCTGGCGACCGATGTGAACGCCTGGTGGCAAGAGCGGGCCTGGTTGGGGCAGCCCCAGCGGTTTACCCACTTCCTGCGCGACGTCGTCCTGACCGAAATCAAAGGGCAGGTGGTCGTTTTCATTGACGAGATTGACTCCACCCTGAAACTGGAGTTCGCCGACGACTTCTTTGCCGCCATCCGCTTCACCTATAATGCCCGCGCCGCCGACGCTGTTTATGTCAGATTGAGCTTCGTTCTCCTGGGCGTCGCCACCCCCTCCGACTTAATCAAGGATGCCAGCCGCACCCCTTTCAACGTCGGCCAGGCCATTGACCTGTGCGAGTTCACCTGGGCCGACGCTCAACCCCTCCGCCAGGGTTTGACCGACCTCTACCCGGAACAGGGCGAGGTCCTCTTGCAACGTATCTTTTACTGGACCAACGGCCATCCTTACCTGACCCAAAAACTCTGTTCTACTGTTGTTAAGACCGGAGATGGCTCCTGGTCCGAGAACCGGGTGGATGAATTGGTCGAAAGACTCTTTCTCTCGGAAGAGGCGCAGAATGAGGATAATCTGAAATTTGTCCAGCGCAACGTCGCGGGGATCAAGGGCGGACAACGCCGCCGTTTGCTCAAGCTTTATCGCTGGGTTTATGAGGAGAAAAAGGTCAAAGAGGAGCAGCAGTCGCTCGATCAGAACCGGCTGAAACTATTTGCCTTGGTCGGAGCCAAAAACGGCCTCTTACAAGTGCGCAACGAGATCTATCGCCGGGCCTTTAACCTGGATTGGATCAAAGCCAACACCCCGGTTGACTGGAACCGCTGGATCGCCGCAGCCGCCGTACTGGTGGCTCTAGTTTTGGGCCTTTACATCTGGCAACAAGGGCAGCAGACGACCGAAACATTAGCCCAAACCTACGCGGATAACTTCAACAATACGACCAACCCGGTTTTGCGCTTGGGCGCTCTGGCCAACTTGTTTGGTTTGGAGGGCTACGGCGACGAAGCCCTCGCCTTGTTCGATACCCTCTCACCCGCCGACAAAATGGCCCTTTTCAGCAACACTACCCCCGATTTGCAGCCGCAGGTGCGGACAGCGGTCAAGGGTGTGTATACCCACCTGGACAATACCCAGACCAACAATCGCCTGCTGCAAACCATGCAAACCGCGCTAGAGCAATCCGGCGAGGCCGACAGTAAAATTCTGGCGATTGAAATAGGCCACTGGCTCGATGGACGGGCCGCGCTGGCGGCCAAGAATTACGAGGAAGCCAAACGCGCCTACACTGAGGCCATCAAGACGAATGACCAAAACCCGGCCACCCACTTCGAGCGGGCGCTGGTTTTGGCCGCTTTGGAGGATTACCAGAGCGCGCTGGCCAACCTAGACACCGCGCTGACTTTGGACCAAAACAAGCAGGGACAGGTACGGCAGGCGATAATGAGTAACCGCCAACTTTACAATGCCTGGTGGGATAATCAGAAAGCATATCCGGCGCTGGTGAGGGTCGTACCTACGCCAACCAGCACACCCACACCAACAGATACACCTACATTAGCGCCATCAACTGCCACGCCGACATCTGAACCCACCTGGACGCCGACGAATACGCTCGTGCCGCCAACACCGACCAGTCCACCAATTTCAGAACTGACTGCTACGCCCCTTCCTTCTTCATCGGTGTCTATCCCAACAGAAGGACTAGTTGCATACTGGAATTTTGATGATTGTAAAACTATAGACATAACTGGACAAGGGCATAATGGCAATATCTTTGGGAGTCCTGATTGTATTGATGGAGTTAAAGGCAAAGCCTTTAAATTTAAGGGGCAAGATTATATCGAGATTCCATATGACCCTCAACTCGCACCGAGTAATTACACCATAAATCTTTGGTACAAAATAGATAACCTAACCCCTTCGACTATGATGGTAAAGTCAAGCATAAAAGATAATGCTACCGGCCTGATATATTATGATATAAGTTTTAATCAGCCAGGAAACCTCGCAGTCATGTATGAGGATGCTCAGAATCAAAACTATTATATGGTAACCTCACAAGGCAATGAAGTTGGACGATTTTTTATGGTTACCCTCACTTTTGCTGATAGAAATTTTAAAGTTTTTGTTAATAGTCAAAAAGCCGAGGAAGGAAATTTTGCAGGTAATCCTGTTGATGACTTGTCAGGAGTTTTAATTGGATGTAGATTTGATTGGGGTGGCTGTTTTGAAGGAGTGCTAGACGAAATTCGGATATATAACCATGTTCTTTCTGACTCGGAAATTCAGGCCTTATATAACGAGATAACAGGGAGTAGATAAAACAACAGAGTATTACAACTATAAGTCTATTAGATTTGCCAATTCAATTGAACGTTGTTGCCGTTAGCTAACTCAAAGGACACACTAGCGATGACACAGTCCTTACCACCCGGCCCGAGACACGGAGCCCGCCTGGTCGCCGAGGTGAGGAAGTTTTCGATTTTGGATTTTGGATTGACGAGAAGTGAAAGACTGCCTACAATAAGTAGCCAGGATAAAGGTAAACGATTGTGACTCAATATCGCAACGTTCACGAAAATTTACCCAAAAAGGGAGAGGATTATGACCGCATCAACTCCGCTCGACATGCTACGAAATTTGGAACAACTTTACCAAAGCGGCTTTCGTGACCCGGTGACCGACGCGGCGCTACTCAAAATCGCTTCCAGTCAAGCTGCCCGTGATGAAGCCACTCTACGTGACCTGGAACGAGATTTAAGTGAATTAGAGCAACAATATCAGATGAGTTCAGAGGAGTTCTTTCAACGTTGGACGGCGGGCAAGTTGGCTGACAGTGCTGACTTCATGGATTGGAATGCCCTCTATCAGATGACCCGTGAAGTCCGTGAGCGACTTGAACTTCTACGGGGCCAGACTGAACCGACATGACCACTGACGAATACTTGGCTGTCATCCACCTCGCTTTGGTCGAGAGTCCGGTGGTAGTCAGTTACACTGTGGTTCGCCAGCGGATTACGTCTCAGTCGGGACACGTGCGCGTGCGTATCAATCTGGTCAATGGCGATTTTCTCGAAACAGTCGAGTTCTTCAAACTGACGCCAGAGGGTATTGAAGTGGCCGATTATCGGCATCAGTGGATGGATAGTGATCGCACCGTTCTGCGCAAGCGTTGGGACAGCGCTCCACATTATCCTAACTTGGCAAATGCGCCACATCATTATCATGATGGTAGCGAAGAGGTGGTGAAGCCGGGCCAACCAATGAGTATTCAAGATGTATTGGCTTTTATTGCTCATGAAATCCAAACCCCCGGTCCGCAGCAGTAACTCTCGATCTTTGCTCCCATGTGATCCCTGATGATCAATACTCGTTCACAATTCACAATTCAAAGCCAAAGGCCCCCTATGGGCAATTCACTATTCATCATTCTCCTCCTCTCCCTCGCCCTCAACCTCCACGCCCTGGCCAGCGAAAACCTGTGGGAAGACGAAATCTTCACCGCCCTCTTTGCCAGCCGGCCACCGGCTGAACTCATCGAGTGGACCAAAGACGACATCCATCCTCCTCTCTATTACCTCATCGCCGGTACATTCACCCGCCTGACCAGCCCCCTCGGCGCAACGCCCGATCCCACCCCTACCTCGGATTGGTTGTGGCGATTTCCGTCGGTCATTGCTGCTGTCCTTACCGTCGCCATTACTTACAAATTAGCCTATCACGTATCACGCATCACGTATCACACCTCAATGCAAAGCCTCCCCTTGAGGCGACTCACCGCTATCACCGCCGCTCTCCTCCTCGCCCTTGCCCCCATCGCCATCAAATACGGCCAAGAAGCCCGCATGCACGCCCTGTTTATGTTTCTATCGGTCCTGTCCACATTGCTCCTTTTCCGTGCCCTGGCCAAACCACAAGAGCGGACTCGCTGGTTAGCCTACGCTCTGGCAACCACCGCCAACATTTACACCATGTATTTTGGATTTTTGATCCTAGCCGCCCAAACCGGACTAGTACTATTTTGGATTTTAGATTTACGACCTGCCCACAGGGGGCCTTCGGCTCTGCCCCGATCAGGGGTATTTACGATTTACGCAATACGCCCTACGCACCACGCCCTACGCACCACGCCCTACGCACCACGTCTTCTTGGCTTCTCCGCCTCGGTTATTCTTGCTTTCCTCTTCTACCTCCCCTGGTGGCCGGTGCTCCTCAATATCTTGCGCAAACGAGCCGCCGTCGGGGCAATTGAGGGGGGCGTTGGTTCGCCGCTGGCCTTTGTGCCCGGGGTGGTCCGCGCCCTGGGGCCGCTGCCGGAACCGGTCGCCTGGGGCTTTTTATGTTTGTTCCTCATCGGCGTAATTTTTTTAGCCCGACGAGTCTGGCCGATAGCTGCCTTCACCGCGCTCTGGCTGGCTCTGCCGGTGGCTCTACCCATTGTCTTGGGTGATCCTCGCGCCTTGCAGTTTCGTTACGCCTTTGTTCTGCCGGTCTATTTGACGGTCATTGCTTATGCTGTGGTGAGACTCAGCGAGCTAGCGAATGAGCGAATCAGCGAATGGCGAATGGCCTGTCACCAGGGGCGGCGGCCACGGGTGGCGAATGGCGAATGGCAAACCCGTTCCGACCCTCCAACCCTCCAACCTTCCAACCTGCTAACTTATTTCCTCTGGATTCTGGCCACTCTCTCCTTCATTGCCACGCTGGGCATCTACAACCAAACCAAGCCCGACTGGCGCGATGCCGCCGCCTATCTGGATGAACACGCGACGCCTAATGACTTAATCTTAATCGGCCCGCTCTGGGATGAGGGGCGCTTCATTGACTACTATTATCGCGGGCAAGCCCAACTTTTGACACCGGCGGCCTTGCTGACTAATATTCAGGAACGCGCCGAAAGCCTGCGAGCCACCGGTGGGTGGGTCTGGGCGGTCAATCGCTTTGAGCCGGCCCAAACGCCGGCGGTGAAGAACCTTGTTTTTCCGGGGGGCGTGGTCGTATCCGAGCCGCAGTTGGCTATCTATGAGCCAGCCATCCTGACCGAAGCGGCGCTGGGCCTGGCCCGACAGGCTGTCGAGGCCGCCTATCCCTGGGCTGCGGAAATGGAAGCGCAAGGTGTCCTTAACCCCGACCCGAGGACAGCCAAAGCAGCGGCCTTGCGTGCCCTGGGCGACGCTCTGGTGGCTGCCGGTCGGCCACAGGAAGCTGTCGAGCCTTACCAAACCGCGGTAGACATCTTTCCCGGTTGGGTCAGCGGCTATCTGGCTCTGGCCGAAACGCAGGAAGCGGTCGGCAATCTAGCGGCGGCAGCAGAAGCTTATCGGCAGGCGGTAACTTACAATCTCAAGTGGCATGGCCCCGCCGCCGACGAAGCCGCCGCCTTGGTTACTGCGGGTCAATGGGCTGAGGCGGTGGTGAAGTATCATCGAATTATTGAAACAAAGTAGCAGGGTAACAAAGTAGCAGGAAAAATCATCTGCTACCTGCTACCTTGTTACCCTGAATCCTATGAGTCGTAAACAACTTTTCAATATTCTAAAAATCGTCATTAGCGTTGGTCTGCTCATTTTTATCTTCAGCAGCCTTGATATAGCGGCCTTTATCGCCGCGGTGAGCCAGGCCAATCCGTGGTGGTTATTGTTGGCCCTGGCCACGATGATGCTGGGCGTGGTCATCCGGGCCTGGCGTTGGCAGATTCTACTGGCTGCCATCAGTGTGCATGTTTCCCTGGCCGAGTTGACCAACATCTATTTCATCGGTTTTCTCTTTAACAACTTGTTGCCTAGCGGCCTGGGCGGCGACGCCATGCGCATGCTTGAACTCAGCCGCCACAGCGAGCGCGGCTCTGATGCTATCACCAGCGTGGTGGTTGACCGCT
>CAZRYD010000017.1:30307-37476 GCA_964604225.1 uncultured Caldilineaceae bacterium | reverse complement strand
CAGCGAAGCCAAAGCTGAGGTGGTGCCGCTGGATGGATTTATGGAGTATATGGAGCTTTAGATACCACCGAGGTATAATATTAATGGGCAATCGGGCCGCTCGCAAATCAATTCAAAGCTTGCGCCAAAGAATTATCGAACATTATGGAAAAATTGAACGCGAAAGTATTAAACCAGAACCCAACCAGGGATTAATTGCTCACTGGCAAAGTGAAATTGACGCCTTTAACACTCGCTTGCATCGCCTGGAAGAGCGTTTAGCTCAGCGGCGACGGCGTGGGAGAGTCTAAAATGACAGTCCAAATTGGAGATGAACTGAATTTAGCTTTAACTACCGTTGGTTTTACTCAGAAAGCTGACTTGTTGGCGATGCATTTATCTGAAATAGAGGATGAAGCGGGCAATGTCCTTGATTTGCTCACTGCTCTCCGTGCCCATACCTATCGTGGTGATGCGGGCGCCGGAGAAGAAGCCCTGGCTGAGTTGACTATTGCCCTGGAACATCTGGCGCATCATCTGAAGGAAGCCCTGCCCGAATTGCAGAGACAATTAAATATTGAACCTGAGTGATAAAATCCTAACCATGCTTAAATCAATTCTGACCGTTCCCCAAGAAGAATTACTCAAACAAGAGCGCCAATGGCTGGCCGATTTGCAGGTCATCCTGGCCCGCCTGGGCGCAGCGTCCGAAGACCAAACGACCCTTAGCCGCTCGATCCAGCAGTTGGATGAGCTGTTCTTGCTGGTCATCGTCGGCGAGTTCAACGCGGGTAAGAGCGCCTTTATCAACGCACTGCTGGGGCAAAGTGTCTTGAGAGAAGGGGTTACGCCGACCACATCGCAAATTAATGTCTTGAAATTTGGCGAAACCAGCCAGCGGCAGGTCAAGGAGGCTCATTTTCATGTGTTAACTGAGCCGGTTGATATTCTTCGCCAGATCAACATCGTCGACACCCCCGGCACCAACGCCATTATCCAGGAACACCAGGCCATCACCGAAGAGTTTGTGCCCCGCGCCGA
This sequence comes from uncultured Caldilineaceae bacterium, assembly GCA_964604225.1. Taxonomy (GTDB): domain Bacteria; phylum Chloroflexota; class Anaerolineae; order 4572-78; family J111; genus DSQQ01. Next base: position 36,456 of record CAZRYD010000017.1, on the reverse strand, counting down.
TTTGGTGCTGTTTATCACCTCCGCCGACCGGCCTTTTACCGAGAGTGAACGCACCTTCATGAGCCAGATCAAAGCCTGGGGTAAAAAGGTGGTCATTATCATCAACAAAATTGACATCCTGGAAACCGCCGACGACCTTGTTCAGGTGGTCAATTTTGTGCGTGACAACGGGGCCGTTTTATTGGGCGTGGGCGCGGCCCCTGATATTTTTCCGGTCAGCGCCAAGCGAGCGCTGCGGGCCAAGCAGGGCGACCCGGCCCAGTGGCCCGACAGTAAATTTGAACCGCTGGAACGCTATATCCACGATACTCTGGATGAAACCAGCCGGCTGCGGCTGAAGTTTCTCAACCCCCTCGGCGTGGGCGACCGGCTGGTGAACAAATATGTTGAGATAACCCAAAACCGGCTGGCGCTGCTGGACGACGATTTTGAAACGCTGGCCAATTTGGAACGGCAACTTGAGCTGTATCGCCAGGATATGCAGCGCGATTTCAAATATCGGCTGGCCGACATTGAAAATATTCTCTACGAAATGGAGAAACGGGGCAACGCCTATTTCGACGAGACTCTGCGCCTGGCCCGCATCTTTGATTTGCTCAACAAAGAGCGCATTCAACGGGGTTTTGAGGAGCAAGTGGTGGTCGACGCCCCGCAGGATATTGAACAAAAGGTCAATGAGTTGATTGATTGGCTGGTCAATGCCGACCTGCACCAGTGGCAGGGGGTGATGAGCTATCTTGATCAGCGCAAACGTGAGTATGAGGACCGGCTGATTGGGGAAGTCGGCGGGACCTTTCGCTACGACCGCGACCATCTGATTGACTCGGTCGGCAAATCGGCCCAGCGGGTGGTAGATACCTACAATAAGTCGCTTGAAGCCGAGAAAATCGCCGAGAATGCTCAAATGGCGGTGGCCGGCACCGCCCTGGCCGAAATCGGGGCCGTCGGTTTAGGGGCCATTATCATCTCGTTAGCCACCACTGCCGCCGCCGATGTGACCGGGATTGTTGCCGCCAGTGTGGTGGCGGCTTTGGGTTTGTTTGTTATTCCCGCCCGGCGGCAAGCGGCCAAAAAAGACCTGGCCGAGAGAATCGCGGGATTGCGCCAGCAGCTCATCAGCGCCCTGAGCGGCCAATTTGACAAAGAACTCAGCCGCAGTTTGCAGCGTATCAACGACGCCGTCGCCCCTTACACCCGTTTTGTGCGCGCCGAGCAAGAAAAGGGCCAGCAAACCCAGGCCGAGCTAAGCGAAGCCCAACAGACTCAGGGGCGCTTACGAGCAGAAATTGAAGCGATGCTGTAGTTGACCATTGACAATTGACCATTTATTATTGACAATTGGTAACAGTCAATGGTCAACAGTTAATGGGCTATTGTCAATCTTGCAAATGACCCTCCGCACAAAAACTTTGCTTTTTATCGGCATCACCCTGATTGGGTTGATAGCCTTGTTGTACATCACCGGTTCCCAGATCTGGTTGGATAGTTTTGCCAGGCTAGAGGAGCAAATTACCTATCAAAACGTCAAGCGCGCGGTCAATGCCATCTCCGACGACTTGACGACCCTGGAGGCCACCACCGGCGACTACGCCGAGTGGGACGATACCTATGCTTTTGTTGAGGATCACAATCCGGCTTATGTGGAGGCCAACTTTTTCGACGATAACTTTATCGATCTCCACGTCAACTTGATGTTGATTTTCAACAGCGCCAATCAACCTGTCTTCGCCAAGAGTGTCGATTTCCAGACCGGCGAGGAAGTGTCCGTTCCGCCCACCTTACAAACTTATCTCCAGCCAAATAGTCTGCTCTTACAACATGCTACGCCGGCTAGCCGGTTGAACGGTCTGCTTCTGTTGCCCGACGTGCCGCTATTGATTAGTTCCCGGCCCATTTTAACCAGCCTGGATCAAGGGCCTATACGCGGAACTTTTATCATGGCCCGTTTTTTAGACGCCGCCGAGGTCAAACGGCTGGCCGGACTAACCGACCTCTCTTTAACTTTGCAGCGCTTTGACACCCCCGCCTTGCCGCTCGATTTCCAGGAAGCCCAGCAGGCTCTGGCAACCACCTCCATCTTTGTCCGGCCGCTTACGGCCAATACCATCGCCGGTTACGCGCCCCTGCTGGATATTTATGGACAGCCGGCCCTCATCTTGCGAGTAGATCTGCCGCGCAGCATCTATGCCCAGGGACAGGCCAGTTTACGTTACTTCGCTTTGTCGCTGATGGCGGTCGGCCTGGTTTTTGGTCTTATTACTTTGTGGTTGCTGGAAAAGCTGGTCTTGGCTCGCCTGGCCCGCCTGAGCCGGGGGGTCAGCCGGATTGGGCGTGAGGAAAATCTTTCAGCCCGATTAGTCATGTTTGGCCAGGATGAATTAGCCGGCTTAGCCGGGGATATTAACCGGATGCTGGCTATTATTGAACATACCCAGCAGGAACTTCAGCAAGCCAAGCACACTGCCGAAGCCGCCAATCAAGCCAAGAGCGCCTTTCTGGCCAGCCTGAGCCACGAGTTGCGTACCCCACTGAACGCCATCATCGGCTATAGTGAGATGTTGCAAGAGGAAGTTGAGGAGCTGGACCAGCCAGAGTTAATTCCCGATTTGAAGAAAATCAACGAGGCCGGTCATCATGTTCTGGCTCTGCTCAACGATGTGTTGGACTTGTCCAAAATCGAGGCCGGTAAAATGGATCTCCATCTGGAAACCTTCGAGGTAGCCCGCCTGCTGCACGAGGTCGTTTCCATTGCCCAACCCCTGGCCTCGAAAAAAGGCAACACCCTGGTAGTCCACCAGCCCGACAACCTCGGCCAGATGCACACCGACCTGACCAAAGTTCGGCAAAGCCTGCTCAACCTGCTCAGCAATGCCGCCAAGTTCACCGAGAATGGAACTATTACCTTGACAGTTGAAAAGGAAATAACCAACAGCAGAGGAGCAGAGGAGCAGAGGAGCGAGGGTGAAATAATCGCCTCTGCCCCCCTGCCTTCTCGCTCCCCGGCGATAATCTTCAGGGTTTCCGATACCGGCATTGGCCTCAAACCTGAACAGATGGAGCGTTTGTTTCAAACTTTCTCTCAGGCTGAGGCTTCAACGGCCCCCAAGTATGGCGGCACCGGGCTGGGGCTGGCCATCAGTCGTCACTATTGCCGCATGCTGGGCGGCGATATCAGCGTGGCCAGTGAGGGCCTACCTGGACACGGCTCCACCTTTACCATTCGCCTTCCGGTCGAGTGCCAGCCGCCGCCTCTACCACCTCCTGCCTCCTTTGACTCTGCTCAACCAAGCGCTATCCATAGCCTTTAAGGAGAACTCATCCTTTGCCAAAAACGCTTCTTATTACCGGCGGTAGCGGTTATCTGGGGCGACATCTCACCGTCCAGGCTGTTAAAGATTTTAACGTTTACACCACCTATGGCGCTCACGCTGGTCAGATCAAAGCGGGCCAGTCCCTACTTTTAAATCTGACCGACCGGGCAGCCGTTCTGCGCCTCATCACTCGTCTTGCGCCCCAGGCTATCATCCACACCGCGGCGATCAATCCGGGGCGGGGCAGCGACGTGGACATGAGGCAAGTCAATATCGCAGGCTCGCGCTACGTGGCTGAAGGCGCGGTGGCCGTTGGCGCTCGGCTGGTTCACCTCTCCTCGGATGTGGTCCACAGCGGCCAAAACGCTCCCTACGCCGACGATGACCCTCCTTCACCTATCAACGATTACGGTCGTTCCAAAGCCGAGGCTGAAGCTGTGGTGTCCGCAGTTGACCCGCAGGCCGCCATCGTCCGCACCTCGCTGATCTACGGCCTGGCGGAGATGGATCGCGGCACCGAGAGCTTTGTCGAGCGCCTCCAGGCCGGACAGCCGCTGGTGTTGTTCAGCGACGTGGTCCGGCAGCCGATCTGGGTTGAGTCTCTGAGCGAGGCCTTACTGAAATTAGTGGAGACGGGTTTCGCCGGAACATTGAATGTAGCCGGTCGCCAGGCCCTGACCCGCGAGGAATTTGGCCGGCGCATGCTGGCCTGGTGGCAGGTTGACCCAAAAAATTTGCTGCAATCGGGCCGGGCGGCGGATATTTCCGATACCATCCCGCTCGATGTGCGCCTGACCATCACTAAAGCGGAGCAGCTTTTGCAGTTGCCTCTCCTGGGGGTAGATGAAGTGCTGATGAAGTTTGCAAAGCCGGAATGAACCGACTCGGGGAGGGTCAGGCGTCAAACACACAGAACACAGGTCAGGCAACCAAGATGGCTGAAGTCACGACCAAACCCTATGCCTATTTTCTTGGCGGCACGCTCGTGCTCGAAGGGGTAGGCCACAGCGAGAGGCCGCCTGCGCCGTTTCAATGGCTCAACGCTCGGTGGCGCTGCCCGGCGGTCCATTATCGCACCATCCGCCCCTGGCTAAAGGCTCAAAATATTCGCAATGCCATTCCCCGCTGGCGCGATCTGGCGCTGACTCTCCAGGATAGCCGTGAGCCGCATCCCTACCAGGCCGAGGCGCTCCAAGCCTGGCTCAGCGGCGAGCGCTGGGGTAGTATCATTTTGCCCACCGGCGCGGGTAAAACCTTTCTGGCCCTGCACGCTATCGCCGTCACGCCGGTCAGTACCCTGGTGGTGGTCCCCACGCTGGATCTGCTGCACCAGTGGTATGCCGTTCTGGAAAATGCCTTTGGCGTCAGCATCGGCGTCTGGTATGGGCAGGAGAAAAAGCTGGAGCCGCTTACCGTGACCACCTATCCCAGCGCCTACGCTCAAGCTGAAACCCTGGGCGACCAGTTCAAACTCATTATCTTCGACGAAATCCATCACCTGCCCGCCCCTTCGTGGCACGAAATCGCCCTCATGTGCGCCGCGCCCTATCGCCTTGGATTGACGGCCACCTACCCCAACAGACGCAAGGTCGAAGACGAAAGGATCGGGCAATCTGCATCCTTCAGCCCTCAGCCTTCAGCCTTACTCGAAGAGCTGGTGGGGCCGGTTCTGTATGAAAAACGGATTGACGACCTGGCCGGCGAACAATTGGCCGAATATCGCACCGTGCGATTACGGGTCGATCTAACCCCGCCGGAGCGCGCAGCCTACGATACCGCCTTAGCCGCCTACCTTGGTTATGTTCGCGAAGCCCGCCTGCGCGAAAGCCACGGCCACGGCTGGTGGTACGAATTGACCCGGCGCAGCGCCCACGATCACCAGGCCCGCCGGGCCAAGGTGGCCGAGTTGAAATTGAAGGAAATTGTCCATCAGGCCCAGGGGAAATTAGAGGCACTCGACCAACTGCTGCGCGAACACCGCGACCAGCAAATGCTCATCTTTACCGCCCACAATCGGCTAGCCTACCAGATTGCCCGACGGCATCTCCTCCCAGCCATCACCCACCAAACCGCCGCCGCGGAACGAAAGGCTATTCTGGATGGCTTTCGGGCCGGAACCTACCGGGCCATCGTCACCTCAAAAGTGCTGAATGAAGGCGTGGACGTGCCGGAAGCAAAAATCGCCGTGGTGCTGGGGGGCAGCGCCAGCGACCGCGAGTACATCCAGCGCCTGGGCCGGGTCTTGCGCAAGCGGGGCAACACTCAAGCCATCCTGTATGAGGTCATCGCCCGCAAAACGGTAGATGAAGGGATAGCTCAACGGCGGCGGCCCAAAAATAATCAGCATATTTCGACATAACGATTGGCGAAGAGAGTGCTGACGGAGTGTATCACCCTGCTCAACGTAGGGTGATACATATTGGTCAAAAAGGCGACGTGCAGGCGTCTACTCAAGATTTGTCCCCTGGTTCAACGCCTCTGCCAGTGAGATTGTCCCCCCCGGATCAACAATTTGGGTCTTGACCTCCGGCGCAAGGCTGGCGGCGTGACGGGCAAAAGCATAGGGCGGCTCGGTTAAAAAGCGGCGGGGATTAAGCCGGGCCAGCCCCAACAGATACAGGGTGCCCCAGTGTATCGGTATCGCCAGGCGAGGCTGCAACAGCGGCAAGGTTTTGGCTGCCTGCAAGGGGTCCATATGCCCCGGCCCCAGGGTTGGTCCCCAACCCCAGACTGGCAGCAGGGCCACATCAAGCTGATCAGAGAGTTGAGCCATTTCAGGAAAAAGGTCGGTATCGCCGGGAAAATAAATTTGATAGGAACCGGCAATAATAAACCCCA
>CAZRYD010000017.1:21915-30284 GCA_964604225.1 uncultured Caldilineaceae bacterium | reverse complement strand
GGCATAAGTCGCTCTAATGGTCAACCCACCCACGGCCGTTGTGTCGTCAATATAAAGTTCTTCAACATACCGAAACCCATGCCGCTGAAATAATCTGGCTGAGCCGCGCGGCACAATCAGCCGGGTCTCGTGCCCCAACATGCGCAGGGAGGGCAGGTCCAGATGATCGTAATGGAGATGGGAGATAAGAATAGCGTCAATATTTTGGAGCGCCAACGGATCGATCAGCCGGCCCCGCCGCCGCAGCAAACTGAGCCGGTCACGCAGAATCGGATCCGTCAGAATTCGCTGGCCGTCCATGTCGATCAGCATCGTGGCGTGGCCGATGTAGGTTAGGTTTGATGAATGAGACATAAGGTTAATAACAGTAGCTCATAAGGATTTTGTGTTGATAATAATCCCAATCTGCTGATTCGCCAATCGCGCATGTCTCAACTACCCGGCAGAGGTGATGGCTCAAATCGTCAACCGATTTTTCATCCATTTGATGTACGGTGACGACGTTAAGAATACGCCTTTGGAGGGGTGTCAGACCCTAGAATCAATGTTAGAATGAACTCAGCAACGTCAGGGCACAACCGGGCCTTTCTTTGCAACTATACCTGACCTTGCTCGTATTAATCAGTGCGCGCCTCTACAAAGTAAAAGTTGCCAGAAAACCAGAAATCGTCAGAAGGGAAACCACGATGGGCGTCATCCGTTATAAAATTTGGAGTGATTTGTGGAACAATAAAGGCCGCACCCTGCAGGTCGTGCTGATTATTGCCATGGGCGCCTTCGCCATCGGGATGATTATCGGGGCCAGCAGCATTGTTCGGACGACCCTATCCCAAGAGTGGCGAGCCTCATCGCCGGCCATTTTCAATCTGTGGGCCGACCCGGATGTAAACGACGACCAACTAGCCGCCTTGAAGAGCATCGAGGGGGTTGAAGATGCCGAGGGAATCATGTCCACCTCGCTGGAATGGCGACTGAGTCCAAATGAGCCCTGGTAGCCCGGCAGCCTCATCGCCCGCGCCGATTACGACGAGCAGGTTTACAACAAGCTCGACCTGCTCAGCGGCCGCTGGCCCGCCCGCAAGGCTTTTCTAGTGGAAAAAGGGAATGATAGCGCTTTTAACCTTCATCAAGGCGGGCAGGTCTACATTCGTATCAAAGATAAGGAGCACCTCGCCCCCATTGAAGGCGTGGTCTATAACCGCATGGCCCAGCCGCCGGGGTTTGGCGGTCAGGCCCAGTTTTATACCAGCCGCGATAACTTTACCAACCTGACCGGCCAGAAGAATTTTAACCAATTGCTGGCCAGCACGCCAACCTATGACAAAGCAGCCGCGACCGACCTGGTAGAACGCATCCAACGCCAGTTGGAAAAGCAGGATATCGACAGCGGCGGTACCGCCCCGGTTGACGGCGACAACCGGATTATTGATCCACAACAACACTTTTTGCAGACCACCCTTGATGCCATCTTTTTGATCTTGGGGGTGATGGGCGGCTTGGCTCTGATCCTGGGGTTGCTGCTGGTTTACAATACCATCACCGCCCTCATCAGCCAGCAGGTCAGCCAGATTGGGGTAATGAAAGCCATCGGGGCCAGCACCGGCCAGATTTTGCTGGTCTATTTTAGCAATGTATTCATCTATGGCTTGTTGGCTTTGCTGGTGGCTATTCCGCTGGGGGCGCTGGGGGCGCAGCAGTTGAGCAACTTCCTGCTCTATTTTTTGAACGTCGATCCGAGCAATTTTGTATTTTCACCGGCGGCCATTATGGCTCAAGTGGCGATTGCCCTAATCGCTCCCCTGGTGGCTTCGCTGGTGCCTATTTTTGGCGGAGCGCGGATCACCGTGCGCGAGGCCATCAGCACCTACGGCTTGGGTGGAGGTGGTGGGGGAAGGCTGGAACGCCTGCTGGCCAAGATGCAAAGTGTCTCCCGCCTGGTGCTCTTGACCATCAACAACACTTTTCGCAATCGCGGCCGGGTCATCTTGACTCAACTGACCCTGGTCGGCAGCGGCCTGATCTTTATGATGGTCATGAGCGCCCAAGATTCGATGGCCTACACTTTTGGCGATGTCCTGTTCTCGATCCTGCGCTTTAATGTCAGCCTGCAATTTGAAAACCCGGAGCGCATCCAGGAAGTTGAAAAGTTAACCCTGGCTTATCCGGGAGTGAAAAATGTAGAGATGTGGGGGCTGGCCAACATCAAAATACGAGTGGCCGGCCAGCCGGAATCAAACACCGACAAATCAGGGTTAGCCTTTGGCGTGCCGCTGCCGACCAATCTCTACGGGCCGCAGCTTCGGGCCGGGCGTTGGCTGCAACCAGGCGACACCCAGGCGGTGGTGCTCAACCAGAAGCTGGCCGAGCAAGTGGGGGTGGGGCTGGGCGACTGGGTCACCTTCGACAATGGCGTACAAGGCGAGTCGAAATGGCAGGTGGTGGGCTTGCTGTTTGACCCCATCATCACCAACTCTGCCCATGTACCGCGAGAGACCCTGCTGCGAGAGATTGGCAGCGTCAACAAAGCCAGCACAGTCTGGATTCAGACTAATCGAACCGACGCCGCCGGGGAAATTACTGTGGCCAAAGGATTGCGCGCCTACTTCGATCAGCACGATCTGAAATTGAATCCCAAAGGTACCTTTGCCGACCGGGATACGGCCACCGAAATTACGGCTCAAATTCTCAACAATGTGGGCATCATCATCAAAATGCTGGCTGCTATGGCGGTGATTATCGCCCTGGTGGGTAGTATCGCGCTGGCCGGGGTGCTCTCTCTGAGTGTGCGGGAGCGCACCCGCGAAATCGGGGTGATGCGGGCTATTGGCGCCTCGTCTCGGTCCATCGCCAGGCTGTTTATCGGTGAAGGGTTGGTGCTGGGCCTGTTGAGCTGGCTCATTGCCCTGCCCTTAAGCCTGCCGGCAGGTTATCTGATGACCCAGGCCCTGGGCGCCGCCTTGAACGGCGAAATCGTTTACCATTACACACCGTGGGGAGCACTATATTGGCTGGCGATTATTACCGTTTTGTCTATCGCCGCCAGTTGGTTGCCGGCTCAGGGAGCCGTCCGCGTCAGCGTGCGAGAGAGTCTGGCCTATCAGTAAGGGCGAATGGCCATTCGCCCTTACTGAGTGAGGTCTTATTTCGACCAGGAAATCTGCTCGTCCAGCCAATCCCGGCTGCCGTAAGGTTCGGCGGCTTCGGCCAATTTGTAGATGCCGCCATCGTAGGCAAAAAGCTGCTGGCGTTCACTACCGTCGGCGCGCATAATCCAGATACCCCAATTACCCCCGGCATCCGCTAGATACGAAATCCACTGCCCATCGGGCGACCAGGCAGGCAATCCTTCGACGCTGGCATCGCTGGTCAGTTGGCGCTTGCCGGAGCCATCGGCATTAATTACATATAAATCCCAACTGCCGCTGATCGGACTCTGGTAAAGAATCTGATCCCCCAGCGGCGACCAGTCGGGATGGGACGCTTCAACCTCTTGCAGCACCGGGCCCAGCATATTAAAACCCGTCTCCCAGGGCTTGGCCGGGAGTGCCTTAGCCAGCCACAGACCGCAACGATTGCCGGTCAGGTCGCAGCCGCGATAGACAAAACGCTCGTTGTCAGGCGCCCAGGAGGGCTGCTGGCCGGCGATGCGCAAATCTTCTTCGCCGGAGCCATCGGCATTGATGACCAATATACGGGTAATCCCGTCGCCATTACGCCCGGTGTCGAACAACAGTCGCTTACCGTCCGGCGACCAATCCGGGTGGGAGTCCTCCCAAAAGCCGCCGGTGCCGCGCAGCTCGGTGCCATCAAGGGTGGTGTTGGCCAGGTAGCGCGCGGGCACAGCCTTGGCGCAATCCTGGTAGGGGCTCTTCTCACTCGACGGCTCGCCCCAGCCCCGGAAGGCCAGCCGCGTCCCATCGGGCGACAAGGCCGGCTCACTGACGTTGTTGAGGGCAAAGATCCGTCGGTTGGCCTGGCAGGCTGCCCCATCCTTGAGACAGGCCGGCACATCAATTACGTTAATTTCATAGGTACAGCGATTGGGCGCATTGTTCCAGAAACTAAAAGCGATGTGGCCGCTCGCGCCGCTGGTTGGAGCAGCGGTTTGTTTGGCCACAGCCGCCACCACTGGAGCAGGAGACTCGGCGGGCTGGATGTTGTTTGGCCGCGCACCTGCAGCCGGAATCCACAATTTAGCCCCGGAGACAATCAGGCTGGGGGCCTGAATCAGCATAAAACTGGCGTCGGCGGCATGTTTGGCGTTGGTCGCCGCCACGATATCCGTAAAACGGTTGCCGTCGCCCAGGTATTTCTCGGCCACTTTCCACAACGTATCGTCAGCCTGGACGATGTAAGCCTGGCCATCGCCTTCTTGAGCCAAGACTGCTTCAGTGACATAAGCTACCCATACGAGGGTGAGGATCAGCCCTAAACTTAAAAGACTTTTTCTTGAAATGATTTCAATTCTATCATGCATCTTCAATCTCCTTTTCGATAGATACGCCGTTAGCATACCAAAGCATAAAGCTCGCCTCAGTTGCAGGCGACACTGCCCCACCAAAGAGCGAGCTTTATGTTTTGATAGACCTGACAAGTGCGCTGTAAGAAAACCCATCAAGTCTAACCATTTATACTCGAACGGCTAAAAAACCTTCGCTGTTTTAGCCCTCAGACGTATTCTCCTCATCCTCCTCAGCCACCTCAAATGTCTCAGCCAAGATTTCCAGGGCTTTTTCGGCCAAAGGTTCGGGAACGAGCACATTGGCCGAGCCAAGCGGGCCGACAGTCAGGCCGAGCACTGCGCCCACGGCTTCTTGCTGCACCACTGCCGGAATGCCCTCACTCTCCAACCGGCCTCGAATGATTATTGCTTCGCTGGGGTTGAGGTTAACCCCAACCGCCACCCAGCGCACCGAATGTTCGCCACCGGCGCTGGTTTCTGCCTCCGTCGTCTCCTTGCGGCTGGTTTGACCCAGCCAGGGTAAGCTGTTCGCCGCTGCGTCGCTCATAAAACTCCTTGGCCATACTCAGTTTATGTGCTGAGATTATCAGTCAAAAGTGAGATTCGGGCAATCAACCTGCTCTGATTTGGTTATAAAATAAGAATCGCGAGTTTGTTCAATCGCCCGCTATATCTTATAATTACCCCCTGTATCAGATTAGTCATTTTGCCCTGGAGGAGTTTCGCCTTGGTTGTATCTATTCAAGTCATTCAAATTGTCATTTCAATTACCATTATCGCCCTCACTCTGCTGCAAACCAAAGGTTCCGGTTTGGGTGGCATCTTTGGCGGCGATGGGGGGGTCTATCGCACCCGGCGGGGGATTGAAAAAACGTTGTACCAGGCTACGATTAGCCTGACCCTGGTGTTTTTTATCATCTCGATTCTGTCAGTCGCTTTGGCCGCCTAAAAATTGGACCGGCTTGCTCCATAAAAATAATGCACAACAGATTAACCCTGTTGTGCATTTTAATTGATTGAGGATTGATTTTTGGGACGTCACATTCGCTGGCAAGCCATTTTAACCTTTACCGGCATTGCTATGACTATGGCCTTTCTGGGTTTTCTAGCCTTCTCACGCACCACTGTTACGGTGCCTGATGTCGGCGGCACTTACACCGAAGGCATCGCCGGCATTCCCCAATTCATTAACCCCCTACTGGCCCAATACAATCAAGTTGACCAGGATTTAAGCGCCCTCATCTTTAACGGCCTGACTCGCTTCAACGGCCAGGCCGAGTTGGAACCAGACCTAGCTAAAAGCTGGAGTGTCAGTGATGACGGGCTGGTCTACGTATTTAAGCTGCGCAACGACATTCGCTGGCAGGATAACCAGCCGCTCACTGCCGCCGATGTCATCTTTACGGTCGGCCTGATGCAGGATCCCGACTTTCCCGGCGTGCCCTATTTGGGCAACCTGTGGCGCACGGTCACGGTAGAGCAGTTGGACGATTATACCATCCGTTTTAGCCTGGAAGAACCTTTCCCGGCCTTTGCCGATTTTACCACCATCGGTATCCTGCCCAAACATTTGCTCAAGGACATGTCGGCCCGCGAACTGCTCAATCACCCTTTCAACCTCAAACCGGTGGGAACAGGCCCCTTCAAACTGGATGAGGTGAACACCGAATTTGCCCGCTTATCGGTGAATCCCCTCTACGCCGGACCTAAACCGCGCCTGGCCCACCTGGAATTACGCTTTTATCCCAGCTACCAGGAGTCGATTGCCGCCTACCAGGCCGGAGCAGTCCAGGGCATTAGCTCCATCCCACCCCAGGCCATCCCCACCGTCGAAGCCATCGACTCACTCAACCTCTACACGGCCCGCATGTCCGGCTACGAGATCATCTATCTCAACTTACAAGACCCGGCCAATACTCCATTTTTCCAGGAGGTGAAGGTCCGGCAAGCTCTATTGCGGGCGTTGGACCGCCAGGCCATTATTGATCAGGCCCTACACGGCCAGGGCTTAATTGCTAACGGCCCTATTCGCTCGTGGATGTGGGCCTATAACCCCAATCAACCCGTCATCAATTTCGACCCCGTCCAGGCCAACACCCTTCTGGACGAGGCCGGCTGGCGTGACAGCGACGGCGACGGCCTGCGCGACCAAGAAGGCCGACCTTTGGCTTTTAACTTGCTCACCAGCGACGACCCAGACCGGATCAAAGTGGCCGAAGCAGTCCGTGAGCAGTGGAAACAGGTCGGCATTGGGGCCAGTGTTGAAGTGGTGGGAGCTGGCCTGGGCGACCGCCTGGCCAGGCATCAATTCCAGGCTGCCCTGGCCGAGGTACTGCTCACCGGTGATCCCGATCCCTACCCGTTTTGGCACCAAACCCAGATTGAGAACGGCCAAAATTACGCCGGTTGGAGCAACGACGAAGCCTCGATGCTGCTGGAACAGGCCCGAGCCGTTACCGATAAGGGTCGCCGCAACGATTTTTACTATGAGTTTCAACATATTTTCGCTGAACAGTTGCCTTCGCTGATTCTCTTTAATCCGGTTTATACCTATGGTGTCAGCCGGGAAGTACATGACGTGCAGCTCGCCCCTATGACCAACCCCAGTGACCGCTTCCGGACCATTGCCAACTGGTATCTACTGACTCGCCGGGTCATCTACAGCGAGACGCAATACCAGGATGTCACACCGTAATAGATTTTGGTTATGACCGGCACCACGCGGCTAAACTGAGTTCACACTCAAAATAACCGACCCCATTTTTAAAAATTTCTGCTTGGGAGTAACATAAACGTGGCAGTTGACGTTTGAGGTGTGCTGCATAAAACAGTTACGTACTACGCCTCACGTATTACCAAATAAATCTATGCTAGAGGCTAAAAACTAATATCTAATGGGGCATAAAAAGGAGAGATTCTCATGAGTAAACTCATTAAAGTTGCGGTGACCGGTGCGGCCGGTCAAATTGGCTATGCCATGCTCTTTCGGCTGGTCTCTGGGGAAATTTTTGGCCATGATACCCGAGTAGCTCTGCACCTGTTGGAAATCACCCCGGCTTTGAAAGCCCTGGAAGGGATAGTAATGGAGTTGGATGACTGCGCCTTCCCTTTGCTTGATAGCGTGGTTATCACCGACGACGCCAAGGTGGCCTTCGACGGGGTCAATTGGGCTTTGCTGGTTGGCTCCAAACCACGCGGCAAAGGTATGGAACGCAGCGATTTGATCCGCGATAACGGCCCCATTTTTGTCGGGCAGGGCCAAGCCCTGGCGGCACGGGCCGCCAGAGATGTGCGAGTACTGGTCGTGGGCAACCCGGCTAATACCAACTGCTTGATTGCTTTAAATAATGCCGCCGGTATCCCGCGCGAGCGATTTGCGGCGATGACTCAACTCGATCACAATCGGGCGGTCAGCCAACTGGCTAAAAAGGCCGGCGTTTCCGTCAACGAGATTAGCAATCTGACCATCTGGGGTAACCACAGCGCCAGCCAATATCCCGACGCCGAAAACGCCAAAATCAACGGCAAGCCGGCCTATGAAGTCATCGCCGATCACAACTGGCTCAAAAACGATTTTGTCAGCACCGTTCAGAATCGCGGTGCGGCGGTCATCGAAGCTCGCGGCGCCTCATCGGCAGCCTCGGCCGCCAATGCCGCCCTGAATCACGTCCAGAATATGCGCAAGAAGACCCCGGCCGGGCACTGGTTTTCCTGCGCCGTGCCTTCCGACGGGAGCTACGGTGTGGACGAGGGGCTGGTCTTCTCCTTCCCCATCACCAGCGACGGGCAGGGCGGCTACAGCATCGTCCAGAACTTGTCCCTGAGCGACTGGGCTAAAACTAAATTCGCCGCCACCCTGCAAGAACTGCAGGAGGAGAAGGCGGTGGTAGCAGATTTGTTGAAATAG
>CAZRYD010000017.1:0-21815 GCA_964604225.1 uncultured Caldilineaceae bacterium | reverse complement strand
ATCGGCTCGCGGCGCTCGCTGTTGGCCCAAACCCAAACAAATATGGTGCGGCAGATGCTCTTGACTGCCTGGGACAATCTGGCGGTGGAAATTGTGTTCATGGACACGCAGGGCGACCTCAACCGGCACGACCCGCTACCCACCATCGGCGGCAAAGGACTCTTTACCGCCGAGTTGGAAGCAGCCCTGCGCGAGCGCCGGATTGACCTGGCCGTCCATAGCCTCAAAGACCTGCCGGTTGAAGATGCTCCGGGGCTGAGCGTGGCAGCCATACCGGAGCGGGCCGACACGCGGGATATGTTGATCTCGCGGCAGGCGAGGCGGCTGGAAGACCTGCCGCCAGGAGCGACTGTCGGCACCAGCAGTCTCCGCCGCGCCGCTCAGATTCTGGCGCTGCGCCCCAATCTGCAGATCAAAGACATTCGTGGCAACGTGGATACCCGCCTCCGGAAATTAGACGACCCTGACTATGGCTACGACGCTATTTTGCTAGCCCGGGCCGGATTGCATCGTTTGGGTCATACCGACCTGGTTCACGCCCATCCCATTCCCCACAACGCCATGCTGCCCGCACCGGGTCAGGGGGCCCTGGCCGTGCAAGCTCGTGCCGACGATCCCGAAATCAAGCCCTACCTGCAACCTCTGGAGCACGAGCCCACACGCGCCGCCGTCACCGCCGAACGAGCTTTTCTGGCCGGATTGGGCGGCGGTTGTTCCCTGCCGGTGGCAGCGCTTGGCACCGTGCTGGGCAGCCACCTAGCTTTGCAAGCCCTGGTTGCCAGCCCCGATGGCCGGCAGATTATCCGCGTGAGCGATAGCGCTCCCATTGAGGCCGCTCAAGCACTGGGCTGGCAACTTGCCGTCAAGGCGCTGGTTGAGGGCGCACGAGAATTATTGCAAACTGAGCTTAAAGCCTAGCTATTGAGTGTCCGAATTTTCAAAGGCGAATTTTGGTCCCCGGTTTGGACTCTTTATTCAGCAACGACACACAGAACCTATGACGCTAAATCAAGCTAACACCTTCCCCCTGGCCGGCCGGCGGGTGCTGGTCACCCGGCCTGCCCACCAATCGGCTGAGCTTATGGCCGCCCTCCGTGGCCTGGGCGCTGAACCGATTGCTTTTCCCACCATCGAAATTATTCCGCTTGAAGATACGACTCCTCTGGATCAGGCCATTCAGCGAATCAGCGCAGCAGCGCAGCAGCGAACAACTCAGCCCTACTACGATTGGGTAGTGTTGACCAGCGCCAATGGAGTGGTGGCTTTTTGGGACAGGTTGGTCGCCGCCGGCCTCGATGCTCGCAGTCTGGCCAGGGTCAAGATTGCCGCTATCGGCCCGGCTACGGCAGAGGCCATGCGCGAGCGCAGCATCATCCCCGACCTACTGCCGGAGGTTTACACGGCCGAAGGTGTGCTGGCCGCGTTTGATCTGTTGGGAGCCGTGGCCGGGCAGCGCTTTTTGTTGGCTCGCGCCGACATCGCCCGCCGGGCCCTGGCTAAGGGCTTGGTTGAGCGAGGAGCGCAGGTAGATGAAATTGCTTCGTATCGCACCGTACCGGTGTCCGGCGGTTCGCCTCCCCCTGCCGCCGACATTGTCACCTTCACCAGTTCCTCCACAGTGCAAGGTTACGTCAACTGTTTGGCAGGTCGCGCCCCGGCGGAGGCGCTGCAACACAGCCGGGTGGTCTGCATCGGTCCCATCACCGCCGCTACCGCCCGAGATTTGGGCGTGCCGGTTGATGCTATAGCGGAGGAATATACCATCGCAGGGCTGCTGGCAGCCTTGAAGAATTTGGGACAAACATAGTCCCCTTGCCCGCCTAAATCTGTTTTTTGTAAAAAAAGTCCTGGTTGCTCAACCGGGACTTTTTATTTCCGTGCAAATTATAGATAAAATCATTACAAAACATAGATTTTATGAATGCAAATAGTGTTTGTTTGCGTAGTATAAGATGAGGAGTCAGTGAGTCTGCTCAAGTAGCCCCCTTAACTCACGTTTCTAAAGGACTATTTTCAATG
Source organism: uncultured Caldilineaceae bacterium (assembly GCA_964604225.1). Classification (GTDB taxonomy): domain Bacteria; phylum Chloroflexota; class Anaerolineae; order 4572-78; family J111; genus DSQQ01. The sequence continues at coordinate 19,796 of CAZRYD010000017.1, read as the reverse complement.
ATTGAAACCACCCACCCCTGGGAACATATTTTATTGAGCCGGGCTTATGAAGCCTGGCCTGCGGTAGCACCAACCCCGGCCGAGCCAATTCTGGATAGGAAATTGCTGGCCCAGGCTTATGCCTACTGTGACGCGTTGACCGCGCGTCACAGCCGCTCCTTTCACCTAGCTTCTGCCCTGCTGCCAGCGCCCAAACGACGGGCGACACGAGCGCTTTACGCCTTCTGTCGCATCACCGATGATTTGGTTGATCGGTCAACCGAAGATACTGAGGCCAAACTACGGGTGTGGCGGCAACGAGTCTCTACCTGGCATCCCCCGACGGATGATCTGGTAGCCGTTGCCTGGGCCGATGCCCGGGCGCATTACCACATCCCGCAGCGTTACGCCGAGCAACTCATCGAAGGGGTAGCCCGTGATTTGCAGCAGACACGCTACGAGACCTTTGAAGATTTGACCACCTATTGTTATGGCGTCGCCTCGACCGTGGGGCTGATGAGCATGCACATCACCGGCTTTGCCGGGCCAGAGGCCATTCCCTATGCGGTCAAACTGGGTGTGGCTCTGCAGTTAACCAACATTCTGCGCGACGTGGGCGAGGATTGGCGGGCGGGACGAGTCTATTTACCCCAAGAGGAACTAGCCGCCTTTGGCCTGAGCGAAGCCGATTTGGCGATTGGCCGGGTGGATGAACGTTGGCGGGCGTTCATGCGTTTTCAGCTTGAGCGCAATCGCCGCCTATACACCGAGGCTGAACCGGGACTAGCCCTGCTTAACCGCGATGGTCGCTTTGCCATTGCTACCGCTGCCGGGCTGTACAGCGCCATCCTGAATGACATTGAAGCACACGATTATGATGTTTTCCAGCGCCGTGCCTACGTGACCGGTTGGGGCAAGCTGCGTCGTCTGCCGAGCCTCTGGTGGCAGAGTACGTGGAGAGATCTAAAAGGGTCCACCACCAGTTGGTCAAAATTGACCTTGCCGGCCCGAGCTCCATGACCTAGTCAGGACTTACGTAATCATGTCATTTTGAGCGACGAAGGAGCGAAAAATCCCTAAACCATATGCTTGCAAGCGGATTTTTGAGGATTCTTCACTCCGCTACGCTGCGTTCAGAATGACATGCCTAAGTCCTACTGGTATCAGGAAAATTGTTATCTGTACTCCATGTCATTCTGCATGGGTATTATGGGCAGTATTTTGCAACGTAAGGCTCCAGCCGCCAGGGTCTCGAATTGCGTCTTTCCGTACTTCTGCTAAAATCGAGAGATAATCCCGCTGGTTGGAAACCCTGCAGGAGTCCTACATGCTCATGACTGAAACAGATAAACCCAAAAACTGGTGGCAGCGACTCGACGGCCCGCTCAAGGTGGGTCTGGTTTTTGCCGCACTGGGCATTATTTTGACCATTGTTGGTATCTTACGCGACCCAAACACGCCGGTCACCGCCTGGTCGTTGGGAGTGGGCAGCCTAATTTCCGGCGTCACCTGGGGGCTGGTTAGTTGGGCCATCGCCACCGCCGCTGTAGAAGTCGAAAACGACGTTAACCAGGCCGAAGCAGCACAAACCGTTCCAGAACAAACGGATGAGCCGGAATAGCCTTATCCTGACCGGTTTAATCGGTTTGAGCGGGGCTGTCATCGTAACAGCCCTTTGCCTTGGGGTGATGATTTGGGAATTGATTCCCGTTCTGGTCACCGGTTCACTTTACGTTTGGGCCATCTTTCTGTTTCTGCTGATTTTCTCCATCACGGAAATTCCGGTCATGCTTATGGGCATGCGCCGCATCGCCGCTAGCGCCAATACCAAAGCCAAGTACGTAGTCCTGCTGGTCAATTGTGGTTATGTCTTTTTTGGGTCGGTCTACGCCGCGCCTTTTATCCTGCTGACCGGGTGGTTGGGCCTCGGCGCGGTGTTGGCGTCCCTGAGTTTAGTTCGCTTTATCTCGGCCATCATGTATCTACCAAAATGAACAACAAATTTCAACTCAAAGATATTCAAGCCCTGATTATTGACATGGATGGCGTTTTGTGGCTGGACAACACGCCTTTGCCCGGCCTCAATGCTTTTTTTGATTTCCTCCACCAACGCGTCATCTCTTACATCCTGGCCACCAACAATGCCAGCAAAACCCCTGGCCAGTATGTTGACAAGCTGGCTCGCTTCGGGGTGACTATCAGCCCGGAGCATGTGTTGACCTCACCCCTGGCGACGGCAGCTTATCTCCAGCAGACTTTCCCACCCGGAACGCCTGTTTATGTCGTTGGACAAGAAGGGATCCTTGAGGCCATGAGCCAGGCTGGTTTCAGCGTGGTGGACAAGCTCAGCCAGCCCGCCGAGGTGGTGGTGGCCGGGGTAGACTTTACCCTGACCTATGACAAACTAAAATACGCCACCCTACACATTCAGCGAGGAGCACGCTTTGTCGGCACCAACGGCGATGTCACCTTTCCCGCCGCAGAAGGGCCGTGGCCGGGCGCAGGCTCAATTCTGGCGGCCATTCAGGCTGCCACCGGCGCCACCCCGACCATCATCGGCAAACCGGAGCGCTTGATGTTTGATATTGCCGTTGAGAAAATGGGCAGCAACCCGGCCCGGACCGCCATGCTGGGCGACCGCCTGGAAACGGACATCCTGGGTGGGCAGCGGGCTGGAGTCAAAAGCATCCTGGTCACGACCGGTATTGACAACGAGATCACCATCAAGGAAAAGGGCATCCAGCCAGACGCGATTTTCAGCGGGCTTGAGGCAATCGTAACCCAGTGGGCTAAAGAAATCTAACCTGACGATTTCACTCCACAAACGTCACAAACTCGTCCAGCGCCTTTTTACATATGCTCAACCTCTTAAACCCTAAACCGCTCTGTATCGCCCATCGCGGCGCGTCCAGCCTGGCCCCGGAAAATACGCTGGCGGCTGCACGCAAAGCAGTTGAAATAGGAGCCGACATGTGGGAGCTTGACATCAGTGTGACCGCCGATGGCGAGTTAGTGGTCCTGCATGATGACTCGCTGGCGCGCACCAGCAATGTCCAGGCGGTTTTTCCCAACCGTGCTCCCTGGCTGATTACCCACTTTATCCTGGCCGAAATCCAAACCCTCGACGCCGGTTCCTGGTTTGTTGAAACCGACCCTTTTGGCACGATTGCCGACGAAACCATCACCCCGGCGGAACAAAACGCCCTACGCGGCCAGCCCATCCCAACCCTCCGTGAAGCGCTGCTTTTCACCCGCGAGCAGCAGTGGCGGGTCAATGTTGAAATCAAAGAGCTTATTCCACCCCTAAACAATTTCCCGGTCGTCGAAGCCGTGGTCAGCCTCATTGAAGGTCTGGGCATGGTGGAGCAGGTCTTGCTCTCCTCGTTTGTTCATCCCTACATGCAGCGAGCCAAGGCATTGAACCCGGCTATCGCCGCCGCGGCCTTGCTGGATGAGGGCGAAGCCTGGCCAGCGGGGTTAAATGTCGACGCCTTTCATCCCCATTACACTGCTGTTGAGCCGGCCCGCACTCAGGCGCTGCGCCAAGCCGGGATAGGCGTCAATCCCTGGACGGTCAACGATCCCCTCGAAATGAAACGCCTCATTACCGCCGGAGTAACCGGCATGTTCAGCGACTTTCCACAAATTCTGAAGCAAGTAATAGGGTAACTGCCCGATTCGCCAACCGCAGCCGGAAACCAGGAAAATAATTCGGCGGTCTGTGGTCGGCGCTCGACTACTTGAGTTGAAGTTGAACCACTCTGCGCTTGTGCTGCCGGGTGGCCTGTTCATAAATGGCCAGGGCCAATTCACGCTCACCACGCTGTTCGTAAATTGCGCCGAGGTGATGATAGGGCCAGGTGTAGGCCGGATCAAGTTCGATGGCCTGCTCATAAGCGGCAATGGCCTGCTCCGGCTGGTTCAGGGCGCTGTAGACATTGCCCAGATTCGTCCAGGAGATGGCTCGATCCGTTTGGCCGGGGTGGCGCTCAATCACCTGCCGGTACAGGGTGATGGCCTGGTCATACTCACCCAGCCTTTCATAGACCACCCCCAGGTTATTGTACGGCCAGGCATAATCGGGAGCCAACGCAATGGCCTGGCGATAGGCGGCAATGGCCTGATCGGGCTGTCTCAAGTCGTTGTAAATATCACCCAGGCTGTTCCAGGGCAGCGCCGAAGCTGGGTCGAGTTCAATGGCCCGGCGGTAAACCACAATCGCCCGCTCATAATGACCAAGGGTATTGTAAAGATTGCCCAAGCTTTGCCACGACACGGCCCGGTCCCGGTCGCTGCTGTGGCGCACAATAGCCTGCTCGTAAAAAGCCAGGGCTTGTTCGTATTGTTCCTGACTCTCATAGATCAAGCCCAGGTTGTGGTAGGGCCAGGCATAAGTCGGGTCTATCTCGCTGGCCCGCTGGTAGGCTTTAATCGCCTCGTCGGGCCGGCCGGTGGCGCTGTAGACGCCGCCCAGGCTGTTCCAGGGCAGGGCAAACTGCCCATCCAGTTTGATCGCCTGTTGGTAGGCCGTCTCGGCCTCGGCGTAACGGCCTAACACTTTGTAGACATTGCCCAGACAATACCACAAAACCGCCTGATCCCGGTCGGACTGGGTTTGATCCGCCCGTTCGGCGGCTTGATGTTCAATCGCCTGTTGATAAAATTTTAGGGCCGCGGCGTAGTTGTTTTGACGCTCATAGACCAGACCCAAGTTTTTGTAGAGCCAGGCCGCCGTCGGGTCTATTGTCAGGGCCTGCTCGTAGGCGTCGATGGCCTCCGGGTAACGGCCCAACTTGGCATAGACATTACCCAGACCATTCCACGGGAACACAAAAGTCTCGTCCAGCTTGGCCGCCCGTTGATAGGCGCTGATAGCCTCATCGTGACGGCCCAATACAGCGTAAACATCGCCCAGGCTATTCCAGGGCAAAGCATAAACAGCATCAATCGTACCGGCTTGTTGATAAGCCTGCGCCGCTTCGTCCAGATCACCCCGGGCCACACAGGTATTGCCCAGATGATGCCAGGTGACGGCCCGGCCCACGTCGTCAGGCTGATGCCGCTCAATGGCCTGCCGGTAGAACGTCTCGGCGGTCTCGTACGTACCCTGGCCTTCGTAAATCAGCCCCAGGCGGTAGTACGGCCAGGCATGAGCCGGATCAGACTGGGTGGCCTGCTGATAGGCATCGGTAGCAGCCCTGAGTTCATTTAACTGGTCGTAGACATTGCCCATGCCGTACCAGGCCAAAGCCCGCTCGTGGTCGTCGCTATGCCGCTCGATAGCCTGGCGATAATAGGTGACGGCTTGATGATATTCTTCGCGCGCCTGATAAATCTCGCCCAAATGGTGATAGGGCCAGGCCAGGGCTGGGTCCACCTGGATGGCTCGCTGATACGCCTGGATAGCCTCATCGACCCGGCCAAGCGTGCGATAAACATCGCCTAGGCTGTTCCACGCCCCCGCCGCTTTGGGATCAAATTGGGTGGCCTGCCGATAGGCGTCCAGCGCCGCTTCGGGCTGGTTGAGGGTGACGTAGATATCTCCCACCTGCTGCCAGGCCGCCGCCCGATCCGGGTCGTGTCGGTGGCGCACAATCGCCTCCTGAAATTGGGCCAGGGCCGACTCGTACTCGCCGCGCTCGGCATAAATCTGCCCCAGATGATGATAGGGCCGGGCTTGCCTGGGCGCCAGCTTAATAGCTCGTAGATAGGCGGCAATGGCATCTTCGGGGCGGTTCAGCGCCCGATAGACCGCGCCCAGACTACTCCAGGGGGCGGCGTTTGGGGGATCCAGCCGGGTCATCGAACGATAGGCGGTGACGGCTGCCTCATAGCGGCCTGTCTGTTGGTAAATCTGGCCGACGCGATTCCACAGCTCCGCCCGCTCCCGGCCGCCCGGATGATGGGTGATCGCCTGTTGATAGGCAACCAGGGCCAACTCGGTGTCACCACGCTGTTCGTACAGCAATCCGACATGATGGTACGGCCAGGCATAAGCGGGATCAAAACTGCTGGCCCGGCGGTAAGCCGCAATGGCTTTTTCCGGCTGCTTGAGCGCCCGATAAACATCGCCCAGGCTGCTCCAGGCCAGAGCCCGGTCGTGGTCATTCTGATGGCGTTCGGCGGCTTGCTGATAATAGCTTAAGGCAATGGGGTACTCGCCCCGCGCCTCGAAAATCTCACCCAAATGGTGATAATCCCAGGCACGACCGGGATCGAGTTCGAGAGCGCGGCGGTAGGCTTTGACAGCCTCGTCGCGGCGATTCAGGGCCTCGTACAGGTCACCCAAATTTGACCAGGTGGGGGCGTAAGTCGGGTCGAGTTCGCTGGCGCGCTGGTAGGCATTGAGCGCCTGCTCCCGGCGATTCAGGAGGCGATAGGTGTCGCCCAGATGATGCCAGGGTAAGGCCAGGGTCGGGTCGAGTGCACCAGCCTGGCGAAAAGCCTTGATGGCTTCCTGGTGGCGCTCTGAGGTCTGATAGATAAGCCCCAACTGCTGCCAGGTGGCCGCTCGCGCCGGGTCGGTTTCGTGTCGTTCTAACGCCTGCTCATAACGGGTGAGGGCGGCTTCGATCTCGCCGCGCTGCTGGTGCAGCCAACCCAAGTGGTGGTACGGCCAGGCTGCCGCCGGATCCAAACCGATGGCCTGCCGGTAGGCGTCCAGAGCCTCTTCCTGCCGCCCCAGGCTGCGATAGACGTCCCCCAGATTACGCCAGGGCGCGGCATACGTCGGGTCGAGTTGAACGGCACTCTGGTAAGCGTCAATAGCCTCTTGAGTACGATTCAGTTGACTATTAACATACCCCAGTTCGTTCCAGGCCAGCGCCTTAGCCTGGTCGCGCTGATGCCGCTCCAAGGCTAAGCGAAAGGCCGTGAGCGCCGCCGGCAACTCGCCACGCCGCTCGGCCAACAGTCCTAAATTGTGGTACGGCCAGGCATAGGCCGGATCGAGCGCCATAGCCTGCCGGTAAGCTCGGTCGGCTTCCGTCAAACGATCCAGAGCAACGTAGGCTTCGCCCAGGTGATTCCACGAGACAGCCCGATCCACGTCACGTTGATGATGTTCCAGGGCTTGTTGATACAGTGGGATGGCCTGCTCAGGGCGGCCCTGCTGCGCTTCGAGGAGAGCCAGGCTGTGGTATGGCCAGGGCAGGGTTGGGTCGAGTTGGCTGGCCCGGCGATAGGCCGCCTCGGCTTCGGCGAGGCGTTCGTCGGCCCGGTAAAGGTTGCCCAGGCTGTTCCAGGGCAGGGCCAGGGTGGGGTCAAGCTCGGTAGCCCGGCGGTAGGCGTCCAGCGCCTCCGGGCGGCGGGCCAAAGCCAGGTAAACGTCACCCAGGTCGTTCCAGGCCAGGGCTTTATCTTCAGTGTGAATGTGGCGGTCAACCGCCTGCTGAAACGCAGTGAGTGCTGCTGCAAAGTCGCCCTGGCGTTGGTAAACCTGGCCCAAGTTGTGGTAGGACCAGGCATAGGCCGGGTCAAGCTGGTTGGCCCATTGATACGCGGCAATAGCTTCAGTATCGTTGCCCACGGCTTCGTAAACACCGCCCAGATTGTTCCAGGAGACTGCTTTGTCCTTGTCGCGCTGCTGCCGTTCCAACGCCTGGCGGTAGGCGGTGATGGCGGCCTCGTACTCGCCCCGGTCGGCGTAGATGAAGCCGAGGTTGTTGTAGGCCCAGGGGTTATCAGGGCTGAGTTCGATGACCCGCCGGTAGGCGATAATGGCCTCGTCATAGCGGCCCAACTGGCCGTAAATATTGCCCAAACCGGTGTAAGCCGGAGCGTAGTCGGGGTCAAGGGTGACCGCCCGGCGATAGGCGGCAAGCGCCTCTTCCGGGCGGTCCAGGGCGCTGTAAACCTCGCCCAGGCTGTAGTACGGGTGGGGGTCCTGCGGGTCGAATTGACTGGCCCGCTGGTAAGCAGTAATAGCTTCGTCGGTGCGGCTCAGAGCCTGGTAGACATCGCCCAAGTTGCGCCATGAAACGGACCGGCCCCGATCAGCCTGATGATACTCCAGGGCTTGTTGATACAGGGTAATCGCCTGCTGGTACTCGCCGCGTCTTTCATACACCAGGGCCAGATTGTTGTAAGGCCAGGCCGCGGTGGGGTCCAGAGCAATAGCCTGCTGGTAGGCTTTGATGGCTTCGTCATCTCGACCCAGAGCGCTGTAAACGTCCCCCAGGCCATGCCAGGGTGGGGCATAGGTGGGGTTGAGGACACTGGCCCAGCGATAGGCGGCCATCGCCTCGTCCGACTCGCCCAGGGCGGCGTAAACATTGCCCAGGTTGTCCCAGGTGACCGCTTTATCCTTATCGCGCTGGTGCAGCTCCAGCGCCTGCCGGTAAAGCGGGATGGCAGCCTCATAATCACCGCGATGTTCGTACAGCAGGCCGAGGTTGTGGTGAGGCCAGGCGTAGGCCGGGTTCAATTCAATCGCCTGCTGATAGGCAGCAATGGCTTCGTCGTAGCGGCCCAGGGCGGTGTAGACATCCCCCAGGCCGTTGTAGGCCAGCGGGCGCGGCTCCAGTTCGATGGCCCGCTGATAGGCCAGCACGGCTTCTTCCTCACGCTCCAGGTAATCCAGGGCCGCACCCAGGTTGAACCAGGCATCGCCGTTAGCGGGGTCCAGGTCAACCGCGTGTTGGGCGGCCTGCCGGCCCGGCTCGGAGGGGACGGTTTCCAGGGCCGACTCCGGCCAGAGGAAGACGCTGCTCAACTGGTAAAAGCCCTGGCCCAACTGCTTGCGCAAATTGGCAGCCGAGGGCGGCAGGTTGGCTTCGGCGGCCTGGTAAGCTTTGAGCGCCTGCGGGTACTGTCTTTCCTGGACCAGCCAGTCACCCTGCCAGCGGTGGAGAATGCTGAGGTGCAGCGGCTCCAATTCAGATACCCGCAAGAGCTTGTCCACCATGCGCCCAACGGCCTCGCCCGGCTCGTCGTAAAAACCAATATCTTTAAGGCCGGTACGGAGTTGATTCACTAAATTGGCGGCCGAGCGACTCAGCGGCAGGGCGGCATCGGTTAAAAATTCTTCGGCCTGGATGAGCAGACCTTCGGCGAAGGGCCGGTCAAAGCCCAAGCCTTCGACAAAGCGCGGCAGCAAAAATTGAATGGTTTCATCTGGATCATACCAGAGTAGGGCGTTGAGCAGGTCGCGCACAGTGCGCTGCCACTGCGGATCGCGCACCCGCAGCAAGGGATCGTCGGGCGCGGCGGCTTCGCGGGTGGCCCATTCAGCCTGATAGTGGTTGACGACTCGTCTGCTGAGCCGGTCACGCAGGCTGCGTTGCTCTTTTACCGTGCGCAATTCGCGGCGGACAAAATCGTAAACGGCATCGTGCAGCCCTTCACTCAGCACAAAGGCGTAACGCAGGCGCAGTTCTTGCAGCACTTCCCGAGCGGATTGGCTGGGCAGCAGGTTCCAAACGGCGTGCATGGCGGCTTCGTTAGCATCTTTGCGCAAGAGGGCCAGCCCCTGAACCCGCTCCAAGTCCTCTTCGCGATTCATGCAGTAGCGCAGGAAGCGAGTGGTGATCTGCTCCAGGCGACCGGTGGGTAGAAGGGTTTTATCATCCAGGATAAATTCGCGCAGAAAATCGTCGCGGTCCATGCTGAAGAGGGCGTCGGCAACCATCTCGACCACCAAAGGCACGCCGCTGCTGGTCGATTTGACCGCATCGATGAGAGCATCGTCTATTTGCAAGGAGACCTGGCGGCGGGCGGCTTCGGCTTCCAGGTATTCGCGCAGGTCGGCATCACTGAAGATGCTCATATCCCAGACGACTGGCGGGTTTTCGCCTAACAGGTCGCGGTAGCCCTTGTAATCCTGCTTGATGCCGTTGACCTCCACCAGGCGTTCGTCGGCCAAGTTATAGCGGCCGCTCAACAGCCAGATGATGGGGGCGTTGTGGGTGGGCAGCACCAGGTGGTCGCGCAGGAAAGGTTCCAGGGGGACGATAATTTCCAGGTTATCCAGGGCAATGACGAGCGGGTGGCGGCGGGCGATACGTTTGAGGCCGGTGACAAGTTTGGCCGCCTGAACTCCAGCCGGATAGCGGAACAGGGCGGCCTCGGCGGCGGTGAGTTTGCCTTCTAACTGCATTTGCTCGGTCAGCAGGTCGTAAGCTTTGACCAGGATGGCCGCTTCGTAGTCGCCGGGGGGGAGCGGTGGGCGGGGGCCGGAAATCTCTTTACCGGCAGGGATGCGGCCGCGCGCTTCGTGGGCTACCAGACCCCTGGCGGTTTGCAGCAGCTCGGTCCAACGCTCACGGCTTTCAACCTGAAAGTGGTTGACCCGCTCGATTACACCGGGCGTGTCGGCCTGGGTTTGCTGATAGGGGGCAATCTCGGTCTCATAACCGGCGTGAACAAGCTGTTCGGCCAGCCGGTTCATCAAATGAGCCGGCTCCAACACGGGCGAGCCCATGGAAACATCATCATAGAGAGTTAAAATAGGCGGGTCGGCGGCCAGTTCTTGGGCCAGGATCAGGCAGCGACGAGCCAGCCAGCTTTTACCAATACCGCCGATCCCGTGGGGTAGAAAAATACAGGCGTAGGAGCCATCACCCGGAGCCCGGTCGGGATCAAAATCGGCGGCCTGTAGATAGGCTAAATCGCGCCAGCGGCGCTGGTGGGCCAGCAGCCCCTGCAAGGCCACCCGAAATTGGCGCTGCTCCTGCACCCGGCCAATAAAGTTGACCCGTTGTTCCTCAGGTTGATCCGTATTCAGCGGTTGTTGGCTGACCATAGGCTTACCACATCCAAATTTTTAGGAATAATTTTAAGCTGGATGACCAAAGTACACTGTACAACGGTTTAACATTAGTGTACCATAAAAAAGTAATTTCTACCTTTCCACCCTCATACTATAGCATAACTTTGGTCGTTTCGTAAAGTAGTTATGTCAAAAACAAACTGTGACGCTTTTATGGTCAGTTGGCGCGGAATAGGCTGGAAACGGTCTCTCCATGATTCACCGTTTTGTGTTATAATTGAGGGGGGATGGGACTCATTGGGAATGGGAGGCCCACATGCGTAAAATTCTGATTATCGAAGATCGTCGGGAAAATATTGTTTTTATCGCCAACAATATCCTGAAGCCGCTGGGGTTCGAGGTGATCACGGCAATGGATGGGCCGACCGGCCTGGCGAAAGCGCAGGAGGAAGCGCCCGATTTGATTATCAGCGATTTGAAGTTGCCTGGACTGGGGGGGCTAGAAGTTTTGGAGCAACTGCGCGAGAAGGGGATCAATATTCCCACTATTGTGATGACGTTCCATGGGACCGAGGAAACGGCGGTACGAGCGCTGCGTTTGGGCGCACGGGATTATTTGATTAAACCATTTACCATCGATGATATGAAGGGAGCGCTGGAGCGAGCCTTCAAGGCAGCCCCGGCAGCCCATCCCCCCTTAAGAAAGCTGACTACAGCTCCATTGGTTCCCAGAGAGCACACGGCAGAACTGGCTCGCATCCCCCAACTAGAACGAGAACTGGCCGAAATGCGGGTGGCCGTGGCGAACCGTGACAAGCAAATCAATCAGATGCAACAATTGATAGCCAATCAAAATGCCAAGCCGGCCTCAGTTGAGGCTGGCGAAAATCCTCCTGCTCGCAACATTGCCACAGATATGCGTATCACCCAATTGGAACAGGAATTGATCCAGATGCGCACGGTTTTAGCGGCTCGAGAAAGACAGTTGATGCACCTGCAGCAGCAATTGGCCAACTCGGTCAAGAAGCTGGATATGGCGGAAGTGGCTCAACGGGCTGCCACCTGGGAGGAGGATAATGCCCGGATGAACCAGGTGTTGGCTCAAACCAAACAAATGTTGAGCGAGGCCGAGAAACGAACGCAGACCCTGGAACAAACCGTGATGTCGCAGAAAGTACAAATGAGTAAATACCAGGAGGAAGCCAAACGCCTGGCCGATCAACTCCGCAATTTATCCGAGGCGGTGCGCTTGCTCTCCCAAGACCTGGGTCAACAGGTCGAACGTATGGGCAATGTTACCCCCCATGATAAAAGACACTAATACACCTGGGCGGAAATAGACTTCCAGTTTTTGACCGCAGACGGCGGCCGGCGGTCTGCCATCGGCGATCTATTTTCAGAGGAGGGGACGGCTTTGTTTCAGACTCAATTCCAACCGGATCAGATTCATCCGACGGCTTTCATCGCCCAGGGGGCGGTGGTGGTAGGCGATGTCACCCTGGGCGAGGAGGTCAGCGTTTGGTTCAATGCGACCTTACGGGGCGATACCACGCCAGTGACGATTGGCCCGCGCACCAATATTCAAGAGGGCTGCATTTTCCACGCCGATCCGGGCTTTCCGGCCATCATCGGGGCGGGGGTGACGGTTGGGCATGGGGCAGTCGTTCATGGAGCTAGAGTGGGCGACAACAGCTTGATTGGCATCCGCTCGGTGCTGCTCAACGGGGTGGTGGTTGGTGAGAACTGCATTGTGGGGGCCTGTGCCCTGCTGACCCAGGGCAAGGAGTTTCCACCCGGTTCGTTAATTATGGGCGCTCCGGCCAAAGTGATACGCGAACTAACTCCGGACGAAATCGAACGCAACCGCCGAGCCGCAGCAGAGTATGTCAAGCGGTCGCGGGCGTTTATGGGCCAGTGACGCCAGCCGATTGGGGCTGAACATACCCGATTGGCTGGAAAAGCCCAGCCTCAGACCACATCTTCCAGGCTAACTTTCCAGCAAATCAAAACACATTTTTCACTCATTTCTGAGTCTCAAGGGTCAGCGCACCCAGAGAGAGGCTTTGCGTTTGGTCGGTGGGGAGGATCAGCTCAAAGTGATATTGGCCAGGTGGCACTTCTGGCAGCAAGTCGAGACGCCAGGAGGTATGAATAATATCGCCGGGCTGCCATATAGTTGCGGCGGGGTTGAAGGTTTCGGCCAGGCTCAGGTCAAACCAGGCTTGTCGAGCGACACCGGCCTCATCCATCAGGCCGACGTGCAGACTGGCATCAGCGGAGATGGGTTTGTCGACCCGCCAATAAAGATCGAGGGGGATGGAGGGAGAAGCAACGGCGGAGGCATGAGCCGGCAAAGCTGCCCCCAACAGGGTGAGGACATCGCCCAAAGATTGATTAAGCGGTGCGGCGATGGCGGGCAATTGGTAACTTGCCACGTTATCCACGCGGCCAACCGTAATGATCGACTCGTTCTCCGGCAGGGTAAAAAGAAGTTCGCCGTTCACCACAGCCGGAGCTTTGGTGTAAAAACCAAGTTGCAGCCGATATTGGCCGGGCGGGATGTCGGTGGGCAGCACAATCGTGCCCCGCTCGGCAATGATTTCGCCCTCACGCCATTTTTCCAGCGGGGGGTTTTCGGCGGGTACGGGTCGACTTTGCCCCTCAGCCTGCAAGCGTCCCTGGGCATCGACGAGGCGAAAGAAAAAGGCTTCGTCGGGCTGCTTGCCCAGATATTCCCAATAAAGCTCAAAATCGACGAGCCGACCGGGAACGAGAGGCGCGTCGCCGTTGGCCCACTGCCAGGCCAGGAGCGAGGCAATGCCGGTGTAGCTCTGGTCTTCAATGTAATGGTCAACCCCCAGACTCGGATAAATCCAGGCATAATCCAGACCGTGTAGGGTGATGACTTGCTCCGGTTTGAAGCGGCTCTCAAAATAGTCAAACATGATGTCATCCGGGAAGCGGCGTTGAGTCTGGTTGATGTAAAAGATAACGTAATCTCCGGCCAGGGCTTTGCCTTTTTCCTGCGAATAACTGATGGAGTCGCCGTGATAGAAAGGGGCAAAGGTCGACTCGTACCAACTGGCCACGCGGGTATGACTAGGGTCAGTGTGCTGGTTAAGGTAATCGGCGGCCAGGTCGAGACCCTCACCCCAGCCAATTGTCACCGCCTGGGCCGCACCCTGAATACCACCCAGTAGCGGGTTGAAGTAAGTAAAGTAGTAGGGAAAGTTGGAGCCAACGAGATAACCATTGCTGAGCAGGATAAGCGGCAAGATGAAACGTGAAGCGTGAAACGTGAGGCGTGATGCTTGGCGCTTGGCGCGGAAAAAATCAAAAATCCAAATGAGACCGGCGGCGGCGATGAGGTTAAACCAGGGATAGACCGGCAGGAAGTAGCGATCCTGTTTCTTCTCGCCGATGGTCATGAGCAGGTAATAACCGGCAATGAAAAACAGGATGAGAGGCAAGTAGCGGAAAAAGGCTGAGAGCTGAGGAGTAAAGGTTGAATTTTTAGGCTCTGATTCCTCATTGGTTGGCTCGTTGGCTAGTTGCGGTATTGACCTGTCTTTACGCCAGCTTATCCCCCACGCAATCAGGGCGCTGACTACTCCGAACAGAACCAAAGGGGTGATGCGGTAGAGCCAGGTGACAGGGTAAAAGAGCACGCCCGGATCGTTGGAAATCTCTCCCAGGAAAAAATTACCTTTGGCATGTCCTCCCGTGGCATATTTGCTGCCAATAAAGATGACTGTTTGCATGGCTTCCAGCGGAGCCACCCACATAGCCGGCCAAAAGATGAAAACCACGGCCAGCGCAGCCGCAAACCAAAGCAAACCATCGAGGATGGTATGAAGTAGGGAGTAGGGAGTAGGGAGTAGGTTTTTTATCCCCTTTACTCCATACTTCTTACTTCCTACGCCTGTTACCGTGAACCACAGGCCGGTGAGGGCAATAAAGGGCATCAGGAAAAGAGAGGGGCTTTTACTAAGAAAAGCAAAGCCTACCAGGCCGCCGGAGAGAAGCAGCCAGCCTCGGCGCTGGAAGTAGCGACCGAAGACCACCGACCACCGACTGCCAAATACTGACTTCTGACTACTGACTACTAACCTCTGACTACCTTCTCCCCAGTAAATGAACGCGCCCAAAACCGACAGGGTCATAAAGGTGGTGCTAAGGGCATCGTGGTGGATAACCCGGGAGAGGGCGATATGAAATGGGTCAAGGGCGATCAGTGCTGCCCCAATCAAAGCTATGGACGCGCCCCATAGGCGGCGAACCAGCCAGTAAACGGCGACGACCCACAGCGAGGTCAGCAGCACCGTGCCCAGGCGCTCCGGGGCGATGAAGCTGGCATCCACCGGGTTGGTCGCCACGGCCACCACGTAGTCGTGCAAACTGCCGGGGCGGCCAGCCCACAGCCAGCGCATTAAAAAGCCAAAACTGCCGGTCCACATCGTCGTTACGCCGGGATGGCCGGTGCGCAAGGTACAGGCCAGGCCATGGGCGACAAACTGCCACGTTTCCACAACCGAGTCGCATTGAAAGGCCGGATCAGTCAGGCCGGCTAAAAAGTTGCGGGAACGATCAATCCACAGAAACTCGTCGGCGGTGAGAAAGCGGCCTAGATCGGGCAGGCGGGGGGCGAGGGCGAGGAGGAAGAGGGTCAGGGAAATGAGAAGCCCGTTGCCCGTTGCCCGTTGCGTGCTGCGCGCTACGAAGTTCTGTTTCATTTGCGAATAAACGTCCAGGGCAGGGTCCAGTGATCCTGGCCATCGGCCAGGGGCAAACGCTGGCCGGTTTCGGGTTGGTACAACCCCACGATAACCTTGTAAAAACCGGGGGCAAAACCGGGCGGGATCGCCACCAGGTATTTATCCACGACGACTTCGCCTTTGACCCACCGGCTGGTGGGCCATGCCCCTTTTAAGGGCGGCGTGTCTACCCCGGCCAGGCGTTCGTTGGTTTCGGCGGCCAGAATTTGCACAAAAACGGTATAATCGGGCAGGTGGGAACTTCTGGCCTGCCAGGCGATGTTCAGGCCGAGGTAATCGGCGGTCGGTTCAAATTGATAGGCTGTGACGGCAAGCTGCTGGCCAAAAACCACTTCTTGAGTCTGATTCATATTTGCCGGGATGCGAAAGTTACGCAGTTCAATTTCACCTAAGGGACGGCCATCCAGCCCCAAGGCGTATAAGCCTGGTTTGAGGTCGTTCGGTAGCAAGAGGCTGTGGCGGCTGACGATCAGATCAGGAGCCAGGGCGGTCGCTTGAGCTTCAGCCTGGGCCAGCGCCGGAAGCTGGTCAGGCTGGCTCTCACCTGGCGACTCCCCGGAGATCGGCGCGGTCAAGCTGACCACAGCCGAGACGTCTGACAGGGGTTCAGCCGCCGGCCAGACGACATCCACCGCCAGCGTCTCGCCGATATGACCGTAGGGGGTCAACGGACGAAAGGCCAGCGGCTGGGGGGCGGAGGCTAAGGGGGGCGGCTGGGCAGGCAAAACCTGGAGGGTCGGGCCGGAGTAAACATCGGCATAGTGAATACCGTTCAATTCCACGGAGAAGAGGGAATTCATGTGCTCGAAGTAACGGATAAAAATCGGTGCTGGCTGGCCGGCTTGAACCTGTTTCAAGTAGAGAATGACATAATCTAAATTAGCATCCGTTACGCCGGACAAGTCGCCCTCAAAAAAGGGGGCCACGGTCGAAGCGTAGGCCGTGCCGACCCGGCTGTCTCGGAGATCGCCTTCGCGCTGCAAAAAGCGGCCCGCCCAATCCAGACCTTCACCCCAGCCAATTTTGACCAGGTGCGGGGCGGTAAAAGGTCCGCCCAACAGCGGATTAAAATAGGTAAAGTAATAGGGGGCGTAGGGCCAAAGGATGACGAGGGCGCAGAGAGTCAAGACAACGACAATAGAGACCTGATGGGCATAACCGGCAGTTTTGCTACCCGCCACTCTGTTACTTACAAACCGATACAATTCCAACCAGCCGTAAGCAGCGACGATGGTCAGGGAGGGAAAGACAGGCAGAATATAGCGGGCGCTGCGTTTGTCACTGGCGGTCATAAAGAGGATGAAGAGAAGAACAAAAGCAATAAGCCAGAACAGGACAGTTGACTCCCCCTTCACCGACCCGCCGCTTGGCGGATTAGTTCGCTTTTTGGCCAGGAAAACTACTGTCAGCCCCGCGCCGACCAGCACCAGGGGGCTGAGTTTAAAAGCCCCATTGACCAAATAGTAAAAAGGGCCAAGATCGGGCACGCGCCAGAAACCTTCTTCGCCGGCTTCTTCTTGATCGGTGGCGGAAAGGAAGGCATTTTGAAATACCGCCGCAGGCCGGTCCAGCGGCTCTACCCAGGCAGCCGGCCAGAAGACAACAAAAGTAAAATAAGCCAGTCCAGTCCAAATAATTAAAGGCCAGCTAAAACGCCAGAGCGAAGCAGCCAGATTGGCCGAGGTGTGACGGAAATATTGAATTGCTGAGGCTAATAACACCAAGCCTGTAAAGGGAATGAGAAAAAGCGACGGCGCTTTGGAGAGGAAGGCCAATCCGGCGGCGACAGCCGAAAAGATAAGCGGGAGGAGACGAGCAGAGGCGCGGGGGAGCAGGGGTGCAGGGGTGATAGGCTCGGTGGAATCCAGCCCACTCTCAGCCGGGCTTGTCTGGATTTTCACTCGCCCAGGGTTGAGGAAGAGCAGTAGGAAGACAAGCGAAAGTGTCATAAAAACAGCCGTGGGCGCATCGTGGCCGATGATGCGGGCGAGCGCAACCGGGTGGGGATCGAGCGCCATGAAAGCGGCGGCTAGAAAAGCCAGGGCCGGGTTAAACAGGCGGCTTAGCAACAGAAAAAGCACCACAATGCTTAAAGCGGTAAAAATCACCATCGGCCAGCGGGTGGCGGCCAGAATATCCAGGTCCGCCCGAAATTCCGGCAAAGAGGTCGACCAGGCCATAAAAGGTTGATTGATCGCTCCCTGGTTGAACTGGTAGTAAACAGCCAGGCCCAGGCTGCCCAACCAGGTCGTGGTCACCGCTGGAGTCAGGTTGACGCTGGTAGCCGGAAAATCACCGCGCAGCAGGGCGACCAAAAATTGAGCGGAACGATAGACCCATTTGGCTTCGTCGGCAGTCACAAAGCGTTGCAAGTCGTAAGCGCGAGGCAGGAGGGCTAAAAGGAGAAGGCAGAGGCTAAGGCTAAGGCGAGAAGTTAGAAAGGTGAAGCGTCCCAGAGGGAGGCTTTGTCCGGTAATGGGAACGGCTTTTTCGGCTTGATTAACGTTTTTTCGGGCTGTCATGCGTGTTCGTATCATACCACGCCGCCAAGGGGCTGGCAAAAGGTATCTGAGCGGCTATCGCAGGTTGACCCGCCCCAGCGGCACTTCGACCAGACCGGCAGCGACCAGGGGCGACAACGTTTCGGGGTGATAAATGACCAGTGTGACGGTGTATTCACCGGGGGGGACGTCCCGCGGGACGGGCAGGAGATAATATTCATTGACCGTTTCGGGCGGCCACAGCGAGGTGCCCTGATGAAAGTTATGCAGCAGTAGCCGGTCTTTCTGGGCGACTCGTGCGCCCGTAGGCCCAAGCAAGCGCAGCGAGGCTTTGTAATCCTCCCCCATCGGAGCGAGTGGGGTCAAGGTAAGGGCCACCGGCAGCCATGAGCCGGGCGTTGCGGACGGCGGCACATAGGCGGCGTCAAGTCGCAGCAGGTTGTCGAAGTTGGCGCCAATCGGCTGGGTGATGGCCGGCAGAGCAAAGACAGTGTGCGTGTTGGGCAATGTATACGTCTCAATATCGTAAACCGGGAAAGACTCCCGCCCTTGAAATTGGGCGCTGGTTTCGAGAAGATAGGTGACGATCTCTTTGGCATCAGCCTCGCGCTGCTTGTCGCCGGTCCAGCGCACCACTCGCAATTGCGTTTTGCCGGCGGCGGCTTGGGTCAGCAGGGCAGCGACGTCACGCTCGTCAACCGGCACATAGCTATAAGGCCGGGGCTGCCGAAACCACAGCAGGTAATCCAGGGTATAGTGCCGCGCCTCCTCCCCGGCGCGCAGGTCCATTGGCAAGACATACCCCACACCGGGCGGGGCCTGAGCTATATCATCGGCCAGGCGGACCGCGTACAAATCGAACGGTAGGTTAAAATCAACCGAGGCCGGCCAGCGGACAAAATAGTTAGTGTAGGTTTGGAAGCTTAGGAGAAGGTAACAGAGAGTAGGGAGTAGGAAGTAGGAAGTAGGAAGTAGCCTGACATAACGGGGTATATGGAACGCGAGACGTAAGATGTTTACCAGAATAGTGGCTGCGCTCGTCAGGCCAATGGCCACAAAGGCGTAGGTAGGTACAATTGTGCCGATGAGGCGGAGGTGGTGGGGCGCGCCTTCGGGGGCCAGGATAGCCGGGAGGAGCATAACCACCCACCAGCACAGCAGGAAGAAGTGAGCGGAAGCAAGAGAGCGGAGGGGTAAAAGAGCAGAAAAAAGGGAGTGATAGAGGCTGATGAGCAAGCCGATGGCGAAGAATGGAACCAGAACAGGCGACAGCGCAGGTTGGCCGGGCAGATTGACCAGCGGGTTGGGGTCGCCTTGGAGGCCCAAAAAAGTGCCTAAAGTGACCGTCAGAGTATGCCAGGCCGTGCCAAGCAAGTCACCTTGATTCCAGGTAGGATTAAAAATAGACACTGCCGTCGAGCGGGCCACAAAATCGGCGGGATTGAAGGCGAAGTAGAGAAGGAGGGGGGAGAGGAAGAGGGTAAGAAGTAAGAAGTAAGAAGTAAGAAGTAAGAAGTAGGGAGTAGGAGATAAAAAAGGCACGAAACGGGAGGGAGGAGAGTTGGTAGAAAAAAGCTGCCGACTGTCACGTCTCATGCTGGCCAGGCGACTTAAAGTCTGTCTCAACCAGATGATTAGCCCCTGGAGCAGGAAAAAGAGAAGCGGAACGAGGGGCAACAGGCGGGCGGCCAGGTAGCTGTAAATTGCCAGGGCGGTGAAAAGCGCAGAGAGAGCCAGAGAAACATCAGGTACACCAGGAAGTAAAAAATATCTGGCTACTGACTTCTGACTTCTGACTTCTGACTTCTGACTTCTGACTTCTGACTTCTGACT
>CAZRYD010000016.1:0-38755 GCA_964604225.1 uncultured Caldilineaceae bacterium | reverse complement strand
AACCTTATGAGTAAAGCAATGATGGTCGGTGAATCTTTAGTTGGCGATGGCAACGAAGTTGCTCACGTGGATATTGTCATTGGGCCGAAAGACGGCCCGGTCGGACAGGCTTTTGCAGCCTCTTTGGTCAATCAGACCGATGGGTTCACTTCATTATTATCATTGATTACCCCCAATCTACCGGCTAAACCTGATACGATTATGACCAACAAAGTCACTATAAAAGGGGCCAAGCAAGCGGTGCAAATGTTCGGCCCGGCTCAAGCAGCCGTGGCTCGCGGTGTGGTTGACTCGGTTAAAGAAGGGGTCATTCCCAAGAATCAGGTCGACGACCTGTGCATTATTGTGGGTGTTTTTATCCATTGGGAAGCTGAAGATACCAAGAAGATCTATGATTATAATTACCAGGCGACTAAAGAAGGGATCAGACGCGCTATGACCGGCAAACCAACTATCGACGAAGTGTTGGCCCAAGAAGGGACAGCCCGCCATCCATTTGCCGAGGGAGCTGAGGGATAAAGCCGGCGACTACTCCTCGAAAAAATTTTTCTAACAGTATCTATTTGCGGCCCACCTAAAAGGTGGGCCGCACTATTTTCTTTTTTGAGTGAAAATTGAGTGATGTAAGCTAAATTAAAAGAAGTCTGTCAAATCCGGTTTAGGAGTTGACGAATACTTAGCATAAAGTTATCATTAGACCATGAGTGCGTGTTCTGTCCCAAGGGGAGACGTCAGAGCAAGGCAAAGCATAGTACATTACAATCATATTCAAGCAGGAGGTTGAGTCCAATGTTGCAACAAGATTTTGAACAAGAGTTTGACCAGATAGCTCACGAGGCTTGGAAATACCAAAAATCGCCTCTGGAGCGAATGTATGATAGCTGGGTGGGCGAAGGCCAATGGGAGCCATCCCCCCCACCTATTACCTTCCGGATATATGATCGAGTTAGTGGGTTACCAATCCCTTGCCATATCTGTGACTCGACCGATAAGTGGGTCGTGGAGGGCGACGAGGTCCGCCAGATCGCTCGTGTCTTCATCTGCGAACACGAGCCAATCTTGGCCGTGCGCGCGGGAATCCGACAACTCTCCAGTGTCCCAGTCCAGCGTGTTGGTCGACTTGAAGAGACTGGACGACCGCTCGAATAAGCGGGGGTAAGTTATAATCGGACAGCCATCCTTTGATTTAATCGCCGTTGATAAGTCTTGGGTAGACATCCTGCTCAGCGTACCGACCCTACCCGGCCACGATCAGAAGGTGCTGGGTACGCTCCTGAGCAAGCAGCCGGGAGGGATGGGCGGCAATATAGTTTGCGCCGCCAGCCGCCTGGGTTTGCGCACGGGGCTGGTCAGTTGGATTGGTACCGATGCCGAAGGTGAGCTGGTTTTAAGTGATTTACGCCGTTTTGGCGTTGACATGACCCACGTTGTCGTTGAACCAAATACCAAGACCAATTTTACCACGGTCTTGCTTGATCCTTCTGGTGAGAAGGCCATCATCGTCGTCCCCACGGCCTTCAACACACTTAGCCTCGACGCGCCACTTGTTGCTTATTTAAGTAACACCCGCCTGGTTTATAGCGCTGCCTACGATCCAGATCAATTAGAACGTACTGCCAGGGTTGTGCACGCCGCCGGCGGGTTGATGAGCACAGATATTGAACCGGTCGCCGGCCTGCAAGACCAGACTCTCCGGCAGGTCCTCGCGGCCACCGACATCGTCTTCATTGATGCCGACGCCCTCGGCACAGATGACTATGCGCCAGCCGCCCAGGAACTGCATGCTGCCGGCCCCAAGCTGGTCATCATTACCCTGGGCGCTCAGGGTGCACTGGCCTGTGATGGGCCAGAGATCGCCCGTTGCCCTGCTTTTGCCGTGCCCGTTGTTGACACCACCGGCGCCGGTGACTGCTTTGCCGCCGCGTTTTTAACTGCTTACCTCCGCCAATTTCCCCTTAACCAAGCCCTTTTATATGCCCAGGCCGCCGCCGCGCTGTCTATCCAGGGCCACGGCGCTCGTGGTGCTCTGCCCAGCGATGAGCAGGTCTGGAGTTTTCTAGCCGCCAAAAACCCGCCTCAAGCTTCGTTCAAGGCTTAACAAATTCCGCCCGGCGTATTGTGGCTTCCCCAAGCCTGATTCCAGAACAGAATAAGAGGCAAGCAATCTATTCAAAGTAAGATTTTTAGTGAGGTAATGCGGGGTTTAAGTCGAGTTGTGGGTTGACGTTCTAGCGGCGACGCACCCGCTTGGCCGGCGACGAGCGGACAAATTCGCCTTGCCGGTCCAGCACCTGGGAGTCATCCTGATAAGGGGTGTTGCGCAAATACTGCCGATGTACTGCTTTATCTTCCAAAATTGACACATTGAGCGTGCCGGTGACGGCGCCCCCGGTGGTGCTGGCGGTAGCGTGAATGGTGTAGTCGCCGGGCAGCACCACCCGGCCAAAATCGTCATAACCGTTCCAATAAAGATTCTGCTGGCCGGCCCCGCGATGGCGGCGATGCAGCAACGTGGCAATGGTGTTGCCGCGACTATCTTTTATTTCAACCGTGGTCCGAGCCGGTTTGGACAAATCAATGCCCATTTTCAAAAAGCGGCCCTCTTCCGGCAGGCCCGGTCGAAAGGTACCACTTTCGGCGGAAACCACCAGCGCCACCGGCCGAGTCAAAAAGTACGCCAAAATTAGCAACAACGGCAGCGAGATTAACACCGGCACAAAATAGGTAGACAGCGTTGGCAGATTACGAGCCACGCGGGCCAGTTCTGACTCAGGTGGGGTGACTTCAAAACGGAGCCGCCGTTGCAGCTTGGTGGTATTGCCGGCCTGATCCTGAGCCACCACATCCAGCAGATTGTCCCCCTTGAGCAAATTGACCGTAGTTTGAAACTCCCCCAGGGAACTCACGGCCACGGCCTGGCCGCCCACCAATACCGCCGCCCCTGGATCGGTTTTGCCAATAATTTGCACTTCAGCCTGCTGAAAGGCTGTGCCATCTTCCACATTGACCGCCAGGCTGGGCGCGCTGGTTTTGCGATGGATGATAATTTCCTGGGAGGTCACATTGCCCACATCATCGGTCGCTTCGATGCGCAGGATATTGTCCCCATCTTGCAGGATTACCTCACGTTCAAATTGACCGTTCTCGCCCACGGTGGCCTCTTGACCATTCACTTTTAGTGACGCCCCAGCCGGAACAACCCCGGCCACAGTCACCAAGCTTTCATTCGTCCATGAATCATTCGCCGGGGCGGAGATGGCAATTTCGGGTGGCTGTGTCACCAAGATGATTTCGCGCGAAATGTTGGCCACATTGCCGGCCGGGTCGGTGGCCGAAAGTTGAAGTCTATTGGAACCTTCGACCAACTGGCGTTTGAGGTTAAAGCGTCCCTCGACATCAATGGGGACAATTTTGGGATCACCGGCCAACTGCACCACCGCATCAGGATCGGTCAGACCCTCAATGGTTAAATTGGCCTCGCGCACCCGGCTAACTTCATCCAGGTTAGCCAGACGCAGCGTCGGCGGCGCGGTATCGACCAGCACATTGGCGCTTTGCGTCCCGGCCATCACCGTCCCTTTGGCCGTAACCTGCAAGCGATAGCGGCCATCCGAGACCACCTGTCCTAGACTATCCTTGCCATTCCAGATAGCCACATGCTGCCCACGTGTTTGAAACTCGTTGGCAGTAATAGTTTGGACCAGGCGATTACTTTCATTAAAAACCTGGACCGTTACCTGGGCGTCTTCATTGAGCGTATAGCCAAAATTCGTAGTATCCTGGGCTTGATCGCCATTGGGGGAGATGATGCTGGGCGAGGCTTCGGCCGTAATCTGGGGCGTGCGCAACCAATCGCCAATGAAAGTGACGCCCAATAAAACGGCCACGGTCCCCACGGTGATGGCTGTGGCAATCGGCCCAAAGCTCAGCCCTCTACTGGTGGCACGACGACGAATTCCTTGTCTTTCGGTTTCAGCTTGTTGAAATCTTGTAGCCATCGTACTTGCCCTATTAGTCAATTTCAAGCTGGATTAACCCCGGATCATCCCGGGGTGGTTCCCATTCGGGTAATTCGCTGGTGTGTGGTACACGAACAGGTTGGCGGGGGTGGTCGAAGGTGTTGAAGTCCGCTGCTTCGACGCCCCGCGTTGGATTCTGGGAAATTGAACGAGTAGCGCGTCGAAATAATTTAATAGGTCCAGACTCGGACGCATGTTTACCTTGCTGGTAGCGGCCAGCGTTGAAATTTTGCTGCGGCGCTACCGGCAACTCCAGGGTTTCTCTCAGGCTATGTACGGTGGTGCCCACAATAATGACCACAATTAACGAGAAAAGCGGTCCGGTTGGGTCTTTCAGAGCGGCGAGGGTCGCCTCAGTCACCGCTTCATTCAACCAATAAGGCAGACCCAAGTGCGTGGCAAATAGGATTAACCCGCCCCCCGCGGTTAAAATCAAAATTGACCAGGGAGCGCGATATTTGACCCATTTACGCCCGGCCAATGAACCCACAAATCCGGCGGCGACCGCCCAGCCAATCACCTGGAGTAAATTATACAGAATTACTCCTGAGGTAGCGGCAAACGGCTCGACCAGCAATAACAAGGTCTGCAAAGAGTTGGTGTTCTCAAAACGGGTCATAATGGCCTGGGCCTCAGGAGCGTGGCCGGCCATTGTCAACCAGTCGATATTCATGCCAGCCATACCCCCCAGAATTTTGCCCCACATGGCAGCCAGGATGGCAATCCAAGCCCCAGTTGTGCCGCCCCACCATAACCCGGCTAGAACGGGCACCAGCCAATGTAGATGGTACTCCGCCAGGATGGGCGTCCCCAAAATCAGCACGGCCGCTCCCAGGTAATGCACAAACACCCGTTGGCTGAGCACGCTGATGCCCAGAAAAAGGACCGCCAGATACAAATTGATGGTGTAGATGGGGTAAACCAGCACTGCCACGGCCACAATATAGGCCAGCAGCGGCCAGCGAATCCCCAGCACAGCAATCCCTACCCCAATCACCAGCACCCAGTTGGCAGGATAGGCCGACAGGTTGAGCAACGCCAGCGTCACCAACGCCGCCAGCCCCATCGCGGTCACGGTGCTTTCCAATAGGGCCTGGTAGCGGCGATATAGGTTATGGGGTCCTCGAAAAGCGCGAGCTATCATACATGTCAACGTGTCTTGCTCTGGCTCCCAAACTGAGTTTGGGAACTAGAGAGAAGGTCAGCGAAAATTTTTAGGCCAGTTCCATTTGACGCAAGCCATTCCCCCGAGCCGGATACAACGGTTGGGGCTGAGGCGGCTCCGAGGCCGGGCGAGCGTGACTGCGCGCCCATTGGCGCAAGGCAGTGATTTTACTTTCCATAGTTTGAGAGAGGGGAACCGTCTCCTTCAAATTTCTAAACAAATCCTCATCGGTTAGCTCATGGTTGTCCTCAAAAGCGTCGTACAGGCCATCAATAATCAACTGCTCAATTTCGGCCCCGCTGAAACCTTCGGAGGCAATTGCCAGTTCATTCAGATCATAATCCAGGGGGTCGCGTCCCCGGCGAGCCAGGTGAATCGCAAAAATTTCGCGGCGCTCTTGTACCTGAGGTAAATCGACAAAAAATATTTCGTCAAAGCGACCCTTGCGCAGCACCTCCGGCGGCAGGGCGGAAATATCGTTGGCCGTGCCAATCACAAATACCGGCGAGGTTTTCTCTTGCATCCAGGTCAACAGGCTGCCAAAAACCCGGGCCGATGTACCGGCGTCGGAAGTGCCGGAGCCGGTCGCCCCGGCCAGCCCCTTCTCAATTTCGTCCAGCCATAACACACATGGCGACACACTTTCAGCCAGGCGCAGCGCCGTGCGAATATTCTGCTCCGATGAGCCAACCAACTCGCTGAAGACCCGGCCCAGGTCAAGTCGCAACAACGGCAACTGCCATTGGCTGGCCACAGCTTTGGCCAGCAGGCTTTTGCCGGCCCCTTGCACGCCCAGCAATAATAATCCCTTCGGTTCCGGCAACCCGAAACGGCGAGCCTTTTCGGTAAAGGCCATGCCCCGCTTGCGCAGCCACAACTTTACCAGGCCCATCCCACCGACGTTGGCAAAGCCGTCCACCGATTCGTAATATTCCAACACCTGCGAGCGGCGAATGAGCTGTTCTTTTTCGGCAATGATGATGCCCAAATCCAACTGGCGATCCATCACCAGGCTTTTGGCAAAGACATTTTCGGCTTCAATACAGGTCAAGCCGCGCGCCGCGTTGAGAACCCGTTCCCGCTCCTCCTCTTTCATTTTCAACTGTACCCCGGCAATCTCGCGGGCCGAGCGCACCACTCGATCCAGGGACAGTTCCAACTCATCCAGAGTTGGCAGTGAGTAATCCAGAACCGTAATATCCTTCTCCAAATCAGCCGGAAATCGCAGCATTGGAGAAAGGATAATCAAGGTCTTGCGGCTTTCCTTCAACTGGTTGGTAATATCGCGCAGGCGGCGAATAATCACCGGGTGATCCGGCCCGCCGCGGCTGTCATCTAAAAAAGGGTGAAAATCCTTTAAAACAAAAATGGCCGCCTCTTGAGATTGAGCCACAAAATCAAGGGCATTGAGCGGATCACGCGTGGCCGGGTCGACCGGGTTGGCCTGAATCACATCCAGCGGAGCGATGCCGTTGGTCAGGGTCCAGCCGTACAGTTTTTTACGGCGGTCAATCGCCACCTGGCGCAGCATATCTTCAATGCGCCGTTCTTCCCAGGAGACAATGTAGATAATGGGATACTTGGCCCGGGTGAGGATATTGAGTTCATCAACACGGTGTAAAGTCGACATACCACTGGCCAATCTCTTGAATAACAGGCAGTTTTAGGTCTGGCGTACTTCTGCCCATTTTAACATAATGACATTACATAATATCTTGACTATAACATAATTGGGTTTTGTTGTCAATGAAGCTGCTGAAATCTGCCTTGAAAACAACGATTGACCGGATTAAGGGAACGTGCTAAGATACCTTCAGAAGAAAGTGCCAGGCTATGGATCAGCGCAAACACACCGGGCGTCAGGGTGAAGACATTGCCACTTCATTTCTGACCGGCAAAGGCTACCAGATCATCCAACGCAATTGGCGCTGTGCCGCTGGCGAGTTGGACTTGATCGCTATGGATGGTCATGCCCTGGTTTTTGTCGAGGTCCGTACCCGCAGCGGGTCGCGCTTTGGCCCGGCTGAGGCAAGCATCACGCCTGCCAAGCAAACGCGCTTGATCGAACTAGCCCAGACCTATCTGCAAGAACACCCGGCGCTCACCCCCAACTGGCGCATCGATGTGGTGGCCATCCAATTGGGCCGGGGCCTCCCTCAGATCAACCACATCGAGAATGCGGTGGGTTGGTAGTCTAAAAATTGACCATTGATTATTGGCAATTAAAGGGGCTGCAAATGAGTGTCAACACCATTCTCTTCGAGTATACTCTCCCCGCCGGCCAACTCATTCGAGTTGTCCAGGGCAATCTAACCGCCGAAACCACCGAGGCCATCGTCAATGCGGCCAATGAGTGGCTGCAGCATGGCGGCGGGGTGGCCGGGGCCATTCGCCGGCAGGGAGGCGAGGTTATTCAACAAGAAAGCGCCGCCTGGGTGCAGCAGCATGGCCCGGTGCCAACCGGCAGCGCGGCCATCACCAGCGCCGGAAAGCTGGCGACCAAATATGTTATTCACGCCGTCGGGCCGGTGTGGGGTAGCGGCAATGACGAACAGAAATTGGCCAGCGCAGTCCGCAGTGCGCTGGCCCTGGCCGAAAGTTATCACCTCAAAAGTCTGGCCATCCCCGGTATTTCTTCGGGCATTTTCGGCGGCCCCAAGGATATTTGCGCCAGGGTGATTATTGAAACAACCCTGGAGTACCTGCGACAATATCCCGCGACCACGCTTAAAGAAGTGCGCTTCTGTAATATCGACAGCCTCACCGCGACAACATTTGTCCAGCAAGCCCAAAAGTTACTGCCGCCTCAGGCATAAAAGGAAACAAGTCGGGCTGCCACGACCCGACTTGTTCAAAAAGGAGAAGCTTGAGAGGAAAAGGGAGCTTAGACAGCACAGGGTTTGGGTTGAGCCACTGCCCGCGCAGGTTCCATCCCCAGCCGCAAACCCTGCACCGATTAAGTGTGCTAACTATACGCTAAAATACGCTTTTGAGCTTTACGCCTCAGCAACGCTTGATTGCTGCTTAACCCACGCGCGGCAAACGGTAAACCCAACCTCCTACGTCTCTGCCTCTTCCACATAAGGCGGCGGATCGAGTTGAGACTCTCGCTCGGCGGGTACATCGGGCCGGACTCTTGGCTCGCCGGTTCTGGCCGGGGGTCTGAGCGTCGGGTCAGCCAGCTCCAGGCCGGTTCTGGCCCAGGCATTGCTCACCACGATCACCGTTTGAAAGAGCAGCAGTCCCCACAACAGCGCCCAGACGGCGATGGCAGCCAGTCCTAGCAGTTGCGCCTGGAGCTGGCCCGGCCAATCGGAGGCAAAGCCGGCGGCGACCAGCAAACCGGAGACACCCTGTCCGGCCACCCCGTCATAATCAGTCAGCCCCAGGCCATTCCACCCCTGCCCGGCCCGGCCATCGCCAAAGAAAGGCACTAACAGCAAGCCCAGCAAAGCGCTGACGCCGTAGGTCGCCAGCACACCCAACTTGTCCGCCAGGCCCAGGCGCTGCTCAAAAAGGTAAATCAGCAGGGGTAACAACAACCCCATCAACAGCCCGGCCGCCAGCATCACCCCCAGCGGTACAAAGGGCGCGCCGGCCAGCGCCACCACCAGTCCGGCGACCAAGCCTCGTGAGGTCATCAAGGGATTGAGTTGGCGGGTGGTAAACCAACTATAACCGGCTGCGGTCAGGGCGGCGCTCAACGCAGCCAAGATGCCCGCCACGGCAGCCTGGGCTGGACTAAAATTCAGGGCCGTAGGCGAGTGCAGGCCAGCGGACAACCCCAGCCAGCCGGCCAGCATCAAGCCGGCCCCTAGCAAACCTAAAAGCGGCAGATAGGCTGAGGGCATAGACCTCAGCGGCAAAATCTCTTCTGTGCCGGGGGCAGCCGGCTCATCGTAGACGGTCAGGCGGTGATCCGGCCCGGTGGTGATGATGACCTCTGCAGTCAATTGGTCTCGCTCAGGCTGCACCTGAGCTACACGAAAGACCAGCAGGCCCGCCAGGGCGACCATGCTGCCGCTGAGAAAGATGACGCTGGCTCCGCCAAAATCGACCAGGCCGTGCCCCAAACCCAAACTTGCGCCCAAATTCGACAGCCAGCCGCCGCCCCACAACCAGTTACCCGGCAAGGGGTAGATGATGGCTCCCACCAGCAGGCCCGTCAGCAGCGCCGCCAGCCCCCGACCCCGCGCCGGCAATACGCTCACCGGAATCAAAGCGGCTGTCCCAACCAGCGCCAGATGGCTAAGAAACAGGGCCAACGCGCCCGGCGTGGCAGCTTCCGCCGCCAGGGCAAAGCCGCGCAGCGCCACCACGCCCCACAGCCGGGCCGCCTGCAGCTCAACCGATTGATCCAGCGGATACCATTCCCAATACAGGCCGCTCAAGTCCGGGTTGGGCGTCACCTGGGCGATACCGCCAAAGTGAAAGGCAAAACCCAGGGCAAAGTAGGCCAGCACGGCCGCGCTCCAGGCCACCAAGGCGTTGACCGCCGTCATCGGAGCCTGTTCCTCCGGCATGGCGCTGGCAATCAATAGAATCAAGCCGAAGGGCAGTAACAACGTCAGCGCCCCCGGCAAAAGATGGGTCAAATCCACGGTCATCCACCTGTATTATTGGAACTTACGCGGTTTTGCTGAGGGAGTAGAAGATTTGGAAGGTTGGAAATTAGCCAAGACCAACCCTCCGAGGGGTCTAATTTTTGAGGCGTAAGTAATCCTGAGAATAGGCCCAATGATACCAGAAGTGAACATTTCCTCAAAAAGAAAGGCTTGACGTTTGGCGACAAGGCTAACCTGTGCTAACATTCAGGACGCAGGAAGCACGTCGCGCCTGGCGAAATAGCAGGTGCATAGAACTAAACCTGCAATCTGTAACTGTGTTTGTTTGGAGGTAAATCTGGAATCGAATGAATTAGCTCATGCCGTCGTGGAAATCGCCAGCGGCAAAAAAGCGGCCAATATTTTGATGCTGGACATGCGCGAGGTGACGCTGCTGGCCGATTACTATGTTTTGTGTGATGGCTCATCCAGCCGGCAAATCAGAGCCGTTGGCGACGAGTTGCTGGAGAAACTCAAACATGAGGGCAGCCGCCTGGCCAGTGTGGAAGGCACGCCCGAGTCTGGCTGGATGCTCATTGATTTTGGCTCAGTTATTGCTCATATCCTCTCCCCGGAACAGCGGGCCTATTACCAGCTCGAAGAACTATGGCAACACGCTCCCAAAGTGGTCAGAATCTTATAGAGTTTACAGCTAAGAGTTGATACGTGTATTCGGAACCTGAGTACGGACAAGCACCCGCCCCGGCAGACTCGCCGGGGTACAGTTTATTGGGCTGCGCCGCTGGGATTCTGGCCGGCCTGTTGGGAGGTGGACTCCTGCTGCTGCTGGTCTCCCTGGCCCTGGCGGTCATCTCCCCGCTCCCTGCTGCGGCCAAAGCAGAGGCCACCCCGGCTGTGCGTTTGACCCTCGACGAAACCACCTTAAATAAATTTGCCCAAAACACCGCCGAGGGCGCGGTTCAACTCGATATTTTGCCCGGCAATCAAGTCAACATGAAAGCCGAGACCACCATCTCTGCTTTTGGGGTGACCGTGCCGGCGCAAATTACCGGTCTCTTTGGCCTTCAGATTACGCCCCAATCCTCGGTCGAGGTGCGCTTGATCAAGGCCGAGGTGCCGGGGTTTGACCTGTCGCCGGAGGTGATCAATGGTCTATTCAGCAGCCCTCTGGCGGCCCTCAATCAGAATTTGAATGGCATGGTCGCCAAGGCCTCGACCCAACTGGGGCTGCCGCTGCAATTATCGGGGCTGGGCACCACCGACACCGAACTCTGGCTGGAAGCCCGCGCCCCATGAGTCGCTGGGGTTGTATGGGGCTGTTGGCGGGCAGCCTGCTGGGAGTGTTATTACTGATTGTGTTGGTACTGGCGATCCGGCCGGCGACGCCCGCTGTGGCCGTTCAGTCCACGGCTGCACCTGCCGACCTGAGCCTGTTTCTGTCTGAGCAGAGCGTCAGCCGTTTTGTCAGCCAGGCGCTTGGAAAACCTGCGGTGGTCAATTTTGAGCCGGGCGGACAGCTTATCCTGACCACTTCGGTCAACGCCGCCGGCCTGGAAGCGGTGGCTAACCTGGGGCTGTCGCTGGACAGGCAGGGCAAGGCGGTGGTCAGCCAGCTTCACTGGGTCCAATTCGGTTTTCTGCGCCTGCCGGTCAGATGGCTCCCTTCAGAGATAGCTGACCTGGGGACTCAACCGGGACAACGAATCACCAGCCAATTGCCACCCCAATTTAGCCTGGTGGGCTTAACCACCACGGCGGACGGGATCAATTTGCAATTCAACTGGACCGGTGAATAGACCAGTTGACCTTCTGCCTCCACGTGCCCTTCTATTTTGCCCTCATTGGACTCCGTGCTATACTTGGTTCGATTTTGCAGTTACCCTATTTAGTCAGTAATCCCATTTCTAGCTCTCAGCCTCCAACTCAGTTGGGTGCGAGAGCTAGTTAGGTTTTTGAGGAAAGTTTGATTAGCCAGCCCATCCATCCACCGACAGCAGAGGTCATTTGTGTCAATAAAATTGGTTGTCTGCGCCGCGGCTAGTTTGGTCCTTCTCACCACCGGCTGTGGCTCTGCGGCCACTTTAGAAAGCGCTAATCTGGCTCAAGCTCCCACCGCTCCCACCCCAACCTCCCCTTCCCCCGCCGACAGTATAGTGATTCTGGCTTCGACCAAAATCCTCCCCGCAGCCGCAATTCCGGCTGTATCTCCCACCCCCCTCCTCGAAGCTATGCCGATCCCGACTCCGGCGGGTCCACCCTTCTCCTACCACATCATCGAAGAGGGCGAATCGTTGAGTTATATTTCCGCAGTCTATGACACGCCTATCGAACAACTGGTGGCCATGAATCACCTGAGTGGGCCGGATGCTATTATTCAAATTGGCCAGTCCTTGCGGATTCCATTGCGCCTTGATACCGCCTCGCCCCAGCAGGCCCTTTTCCCTGATAGCGAGGTTGTTTATAGTCCGAGCTACGTCGGCTTCAACATCAAGGAGTTTATCGACAGCAAGGGCGGTTATCTGCTTGGTTACACCGAGTATGTGGACGGCGAGCAACTGACCGGAGCGCAAATTGTCGAGCGGGTGGCTCAACAGTTTAGTGTGGGGCCGCGCCTGTTATTGGCCCTGCTGGAGCATTACGGCGGGTGGGTCACCAATCCCTACCCCACCGCAGACGCCATCAACCGCATGCTGGGACCGCGCAACCCGCGCGGAAAAAGTCTGTACCTGGCTCTGGGCTGGACAGCCAACCGCATCAACGCCGGCTATTATGGCTACAAGCGGGATGGTTTTTGGGTGTTTAGCCTGGCCGACGGCAAACGGGCAGTCACCCCGCAAGGGTTGAACGCCGGGACCGTGGGCGTGCAAAATATTTTGGCCCTTCACTCCGACTGGGATAAATGGCAGGCGGAGTTGGGTCCCAACGGCTTGCTGGCCGATTATCGCGCCCTCTTTGGCGACCCGATGGCCCATGCGATTGAGCCGCTGATTCCCAAATCGCTGGTTCAGCCGCCGCTCGGTTTACCCTGGGCCAAGGGCCAGGGTTTTTATGTGACCAGCGGACCCCACCCGGCCTACGCCGACGGTAGCGCCTGGGCCGCCATTGATTTTGGCCCGCCCGATGTGCTGGGCAACTGTTTCTATTCGAGCGAACCCAACACGGCGGCGGCCGCCGGAGTCATAGTCGTCGCCGGTAACGGCACGGTCGAGCTTGATCTTGACGGCGACGGCAACATTCAAACCGGTTGGGTGCTGCAATATCTGCACGTCGTCTTGGACGCCGATACTCCGGTGCAGGTGGGCCAAAAAGTGGCTCAGGGGGATATTATCGGCTATGCTTCGTGCGAAGGCGGTCTGGCCGACTCCAGCCATTTGCACCTTTCGCGGCGCTACAACGGCGAGTGGATCGAGGCCGGTGGTCCCGTACCGCTGAACCTGGCCGGTTGGGTAGTCCAACCAACCCTGGCTCCCTACGAAGGCTCCCTCAAAAACGGCACAATCGTGCGCGAGGCGTGCGAGTGTTGGGAGGCTGAAAAGAATCTAATTGTTAATCAATGAAGTAGATTGAGGCACATGTATGCTTGTTTTAAGAGCCATTTTTCGGCTGATTGTTTTTATCATTGCTATTGCCGCAATCGTGGTGATCCTGGGCGCGGGTTATTGGGCCTTTTCTAACCAGACCAGTGATACCGCTGCGGCCATTTCGGTGGGCAATGCCTCGGGGCTGCGCTCGCCGGAAAATATCGAGGATTTCTTTATCGGTCTTTACCTGCAAAGCCAGGCCGAAGTCATCAACACCCCTGTGTCCGATGACCCTTCGCCTGTGCCCTTCTCCGTGCAGGTGGGGGAAACGGCGGTCAGTGTGGCCAACCGGCTGTCCGAGCAAAGTTTGATCTCCGACCCCGATGTTTTTCGTCGTTTTCTCAGCTATAACGGGCTGGATGCCTCGCTGGAAGCGGGCGATTACGAACTGCGGCGCAATATGACTATGCGCGAAATCGCCGAAACGCTGCAGAAGGCCAATTTTGAAGAAGTCAGCCTGACCATCCCCGAAGGATGGCGGGCTGAACAGGTGGCCGAACTGTTGACCCAGCAGAAAATTATGGATGGAGCGGCCTTTTTGGCGGTGGTCCGCCAGGGGGTCGGGGTGGATCATCCCCTGCTGGCCGACCGGCCCGCCGGGGCTTCGTATGAGGGCTATCTTTTCCCCGACACTTATCGCCTGCCGGTCAAGGCGACCCCCGAAGACCTGATCCGGCGTATGATCGAAAACATGGCCGGCAAGATTCCAGCCAATGCGGTTGATCTGGCTACCGCCCAGGGACACACTTTTTACGAAATGGTGACCATTGCCTCTATTGTCGAGCGCGAAGCAGTCATAGCCGCCGAACGGCCGACCATCGCCAGTGTTTATCTGAATCGCCTGGTTCAGGGCATGTACCTCCAAGCCGACCCGACCGTTCAATACGCCATGGGCTACCAGACCGATACCGGTCAGTGGTGGAAAACGCCGGTGACCCTGGAAGAGTATTCTCAAGTCAACTCCCCCTATAATACTTACCTCAACCCCGGCCTGCCACCCGGGCCCATCGCCAACCCCGGCGCTTCGGCGCTGAACGCGACCCTACAACCGGAACAAACCAACTTTCTGTTCTTTATGGGCTGCGGCGGCGAAGGCGCGCACCTTTTTGCCGATAATTACGAGACCCACCAACAAAACGTAGCCGCTTGCGGCGGGGGATAAAGCAGGATTCGGCGAATGGCGAATGGCCTGCCACCCGTGGCCGCCGTCCCTGGTGGCAGGCCATTCGCTCATTCACCATTCTTTGGAGACGGTCATGCCCGATGAACTCATTGTACTCGGTTCCGCTTCCGGTCTGCCTACCCGGCGACGTTTTGCCCCTGGCTACGCCTTAACTGCGGCCGGGAAGCTCTTTTTGCTCGATTGTGGGGCTCCGGTCAGCACCTTGCTGTATCGCTATGAGTTGGACCCGGTGGAGGTGGAAGCTGTTTTTGTGAGCCACTGGCACATGGACCACGTGGCCAGCCTGGGGCTTTTCTTGAGCCAGAATCGCCTGCTCAAGCGGACCAGCCCTCTGGCTATTTACGGCCCGCGCGGCACGCGCGGCAAAGTGCGCCGCTTATTAGCCGATTCTTTTTTAGTGCACGACGAGTTGGGATATACCCTCAATATCACCAACATCGAATGTCAAGAGTCCTACACCGAGGCGCTGATTCGAGTGACGTACTTCAAAACCCAGCACCTGGAGCGCCCCAAGCTGAAAACGCTCTTTGGTTCAAAAGCTACCGCTTGCGGCATGGTTATTGATGGTCCCGGTTGGCGGATTGTTTACAGCGGCGACGTGCGCTCTGTTCAGGAGTTAGGCCCCCACCTCGAAGGCTGTGATTTGCTCATTCACGAACTGGCTCACCTCCAGCCCGAAGAGATAGCCGACTTTGCCGCCGCGGCCAAAGTGCCTCACCTCCTCATCAGCCACATCGGCCCCGAGTTTGATGAAGCCCCCGAAAAGATTGTCGAGGCGTTTGCCGGGCGGTATCGAGGCAAACTCACCGTGGCCGAGGATGGCACACGGGTGGTATTAAAGGGGAAACGCTGAGAAGGCTTAGCCCATTTCTTCTTGTATTGGTGTTAGTGGTAATACCACCGTGAAAGTACTACCCTGGCCCACTTCGCTTTTCAAAGAAATCTGGCCACCCATCAAGTTGGTCAACTGCTTGACAATTGACAGCCCCAACCCCGCCCCGCCATGTTCCCGTGTCATTGAGCCATCTACCTGCCGGAACGGTTCAAATATATAAGCCTGCGCCTCAAGCGGAATACCAGGCCCTGTATCAGAAACTTGCATCGCCCAGTGAGTCGCAACAGGCCGGTAGATGTAGACCCGCACAGAACCCATTTTGGTGAATTTGATGGCGTTGCTAACCACATTAACCAGAATTTGCTGCACGCGAGCTGGATCGCCCAAGACAACATCCGGCATATCGGGAGCTATCTCGCTCGTCAGGTTCAGCCCCTTGGCCCGGGCCAACACCTGCATTTGAGAGTGAATTTCATGCACTGTCTTGGCCAAAGCAAAGTTGCTAAGGTTCAACTCCAATTTTCCCGCATCCAGCCGGGCCTGATCCAGTAGCTCATTCACTTGCTTGGTCAGGTAATAAGAACCCTCAATAATTTTTTTTAGCGCCGCTTGTTGTTCATTAGATAAAGGTCCATACAGTTCTTGGTACAGTATTTCAGCGTAGCCCAAAATAGCTCCCAGCGGAGTACGCAGCTCATGGCTCACTTTGGCCAGCAGTTCAGACTTCAGGCGGCTGGAGGCCAGGGCATGATCGCGAGCCTGGACCAGGGCTTGTTCGATCTGCCTACGCTCGGCAAGCTCCTGCTGCGCTTCGGCATACAGCCGAACATTTTCCATCGCGCCGGTGATTTGGCCGGCAATTGTCTCGGCCAGGTGGACCTCATCGGCGGTGAATACTCTCCCAACCTGATCGGTAGAGACGCTCATAACCCCAATGAGGCTCCCACGACTTTGAAGGGGGATATGCATCAAGCATTGGGTATTATTAGCCCGCAGAGCGGCATGAAATTCTTGGGTGGAAGGATTAGTCTGGGGATCGCCAATGACAATAGGGCGGCCTTGAGTATATTCGATGTAATTTGCATCATGGCTGACAGGTATTTTATAACCTGTTAAATCGAAGTTGTTTTGGAGCTGCGTCTGATATACCAGCATAATATGAGCTTCAGTATGAGTCTGGTTAAATAGAGTTATACTGGTATGAGTAGCCATAAAGCATTGGGTGATAGTCTGGGCCAGAGCATTTAAAGCGGAGGGCAGGTCAGTAAGTGTCGCCACGGTCTGGCTGATATGATTGAGGGTGGCTAATTCGTCAACTCGTTGGCTTAACATGCGATTGGTTTGTTGAACAGCCTCTTGCGCGTGTTGGCGTTCAATCACCTCTTGGAGGAGTTGGGCATTAGCTTGAGCTAATTCATGGGTACGCTCCGCTACACGTTGTTCCAGCAAGTCTCGCTCCTGCTGTAACTGATTGGCTGTCCTTCGTTCGCTTTGCCAGGCTATATCAAAATTGCGCAGCAGCGCCTCCACCGAAGCCATGATTAAGCCGGTCATGAAGAGAAAATTCATCGAAGAGATGAGCACCC
Source organism: uncultured Caldilineaceae bacterium (assembly GCA_964604225.1). GTDB lineage: Bacteria > Chloroflexota > Anaerolineae > 4572-78 > J111 > DSQQ01. The sequence continues at coordinate 21,821 of CAZRYD010000016.1, read as the reverse complement.
CATTCATAGTTAGGGGAGGAGTCGGTATAACTGTTTTTTGGAATATAACAAATTGCTCCGTACTGATTAAGTAGCCAAGCGTGGCAATGGTGGCTACGCTAAGAACAAGCGCCCCAATCCCTACTCTAGTTCCCATCAGCATGATTGCGCCCACACAAAAGCCAAAAAGAAATACACGACCATCTTCCGCTAGACCGTAATTAAGCAGATCATTCAGACCTAAACTATAGCCAATTACCAGAAGTAAACCGGCTCTAACCTGGTAATCAATTTGCCGATTCAAGGCTGCCACCCAAAGCAAAATCATCAGCGAGATGTAGAAAGAAAGTTGACCCCACAGATGATCGCGCAGCAAGGTTGGCAGAAGGTTCAGGAAAGCGAAAAGGCTCAGAACCATCGCAGCTCGCAACAGCGCTGTCAGAATCCGTTCACGGCCCTGAACAAGGGTGATACTAAGGTTAGTGGCGGAGATAAGATCGGTTTTGATGGATGGAATCAGAAAATTTAGAAGAGTTTTGTGGAAGTTAAACAATAACTTAGAGGAGCGATTTTTTAGTCTGTTCGGCAGGTTGGAGAAGTTAACATCAGCCATGAGCGTCTCGCAAACAAAATTATTGGGGAAATTGCGGCTAGATTTTCTAGGAGAAAATTCCAACCAGGTCAGGGGAGCGCATTTACTGATCCGAACCGGGAGAATTAAGCATCTTCAACTTGATATAACCCTTCAAAAGTTTAGAAAGTTATGTTCGGAACAGTAGGTAAATATAGCAGCCAATTTTCGTCATTGTGATCGATCAAATTGAACCTATTGTATCACAAAAAGTATCCAATTTATCAATGTTGCATTAAAGTTTGGTATGGCCCTTTTGGGGGATATTTTTTGTTGTAGAGAAAATAGAGGTATTACTAAGAACTTGGAATGAGGACTTTCCCTTAATAGTTAACCTGATACCAACCCATCAATTACGATCAGGCTGCCAATCGGCCAAACTCGGCACAATCTTCACTTTCGTACCGACATCGGCCCACTTGTACAGGGTGGCGGCGTCCTCGTCGCCCAAAATCACGCAGCCGTAGGAGACGCGCTGGCCCAGGTAACCATCCCACAACTTGTAGCCGGTGTGTCGAACAATCGGCAGCGAGTGGATACCATTCTCCAGAGAGCCGGCCCAGTAGATGCCCATCCAAAAGGGCATGTCCAGGTTCCAGTTACCGCCGTAGGCTACCTCAATTTTGTCCAGGATTTCAAAGTCACCAACGGCAGTGTCGCTGCCCGGTTCGCCGGTAGAGACGATAAAATCAAACACCTTTTTGTTTTTCTCAAAGACCCACATGCGCTGCTCGGCAATACCGACCACAATCAACCTGTCTTTGGTCGCGGCGGAGGGGATGGGCGTCGCCGGTGGGGTTTGCGGGGCCAGCGCAAATTCGATTTCGGCGATTTCGCGGCGCGGCTCCGGCAAATCCGGGCGCAGGGCAATAGCCGCCTCCAGCGATTCCCTGGCCTGCGTCATTTGAGCGGCAGCCTGCAAGGCCAGACCTTGATTGTAATAGGCGCTGTATAACAAATCCTTCACATGGACGTAATCGCCATCTTCAGTCCGCACGGCCTCAAGAGCCTCAATAGCCTTCTGCCATATCCCGGCCTGATAATGCTTGACGCCCAGCAGGTAAGCGGCGGCCAAATGCTGCTCTTGTTGAGCCCGCAATTGCTTGGGCGTGAGCTGCAAGGCCTGCTCAAAATAAATCTGCGCCTCCTCGATAAAACCTTTGTGGCGTAGGGCAATCCCTTTTTGCAGGTAGGCATGGGTGAGCTGGTCTTTGATGGCGGCAGAATTTGGCTGGGTTTGGCGCAGTCCTTCCAAAATCGCAATCGCCCTGGTCCAATCACGGCTGGCCCAGGCTTCATCCAGGGCGGCGGGTCGCTCTTTGAGCAAATCAGCGGCAGCAGCGGCAGGGGTCGACTGCTCTGGTGAAATCGCGCTGACCGGCAGGGTCAACCCTAAAGACAACACTCCTAAACCAATCACCGCAGCCACTGCGACCACGGCCAACGCCACCAGGTGCACAATTGGCGGTAAATGTCCAGCTTGGCGCGGCGTTGGAGTTGTTGGCGGCGGCACGGGCATAGGCAAAGTGATGGCCCTATTTGGCACAGTGGGTTCAGGCATGGGTAGGGTGGCCAGCTTATGTGGTTCGGTTGGGGCGGTCATAGGCGTGCTTGTAGCTTGGTTGGGTTGAGCGGCGAAACGCTGGGCCAGCCACTGTTCAGCCTGGGGCAGGCGGGGATGCAGAGGATTAATTTTGCGGGCCTGGGCCAGAGCGGCTGCGGCTTCGGCCTGCTCCGTGGCCACCGCCGAGAGCCACAGCCAAGCCGCCTGGTTGACCGGCTGTGAAGCCACCACCCGGCGCAGCGCATCACGAGCCTCGACTTGGCGCCCGGCTTTAGCCAGATTAATGGCGTCCTGCAATTGATCCACCGCTGAGGTGGGCCGGGTTCGGTCGAGGGGTTGGGTCATTGGGTTAATATAACGCTGGCAAAAGGTTATGTCAGCTCATTATATCAAATTCTAAGGCATTTGCAACCTAAATTTGACTTCCAGGAAGGCTTAAACCTCATGTACCATTGATACAACCCTAGAATATGGTATAATTGTTAAAATAACGCTCACCATACAACGGAACCACAAGATGGTTGAAATAAATTCACAGCACCAGCTTATCGAGGATAGCCTTCTTCGCATCCCGTTTTTCAAATCCTGTTCTTCTGAAACCCTGGCGGCTATCTCGGCCAAACTGCGCAAGGTTCATTTTGAACACGGGGAAATAGTTTTTGTTGAAGACAGCCTGGGGGACTCGATGTATTTGATCGAGTCCGGCCAGATTAAGGTTTCAATCAATACCGGCCCCGGACAACAGGAAAAAATTGTCAGTTATCTGGGGCCGGGTAATTTTTTTGGCGAGATGGCTCTGCTCTTAAATCAGCGCCGCTCGGCCACCGTAACGGTGGTGATTGACGCCGACTTGTGGGTGTTGCGCAAGGCCGACATGGATGAGCTGTTGGCCGACCATCCCGAAATCGCTTTGCAGTTGACCCGCGAATTGAGTCGCCGCTTAAGTGATGCGGTAATGGAAGTAGAACAGCGGCCCGGCTACACCCTGACGGCTGTTTTTGGCGTTGAAGCCTGGCGTTTAGCCCAACATGTCTACAAGTTAACGAATCAACGGGTTGTTTTGTTTGATGCAACCGGTACGAATCTGAGCCATCAAATCAACCTCGGCGCGCAAAACGAGAACTTGGTGGTGCTGCAAGCAATGACTAATCTGTCGAGCAGCAGCCTGGTTGAAACCTTGAGCATTTTGGTGGATGGCTATGATTGGGTGCTGGTGGCTTTGCCGGCAGAATACACTGAAGTCACCACCAAAGCTTTGCAACTGGTACGAGCCACTGTTCTGCTGAATACCCCGGCCAGCCCGTGGCTCACCGAATTATCCACAGGACCAATTTTTAATTCTGATAATAGCGAGGCCGAGTTGGGCCGGACGGCGCGCAAAATTACTCAACGCGTGGTCGGGGTGGCTCTGTCAAGCGGTGGCGCTAGAGGGATTGCCCACATCGGCGTGTTAAAAACCCTGGAAGCGGCCAACATTCCGGTGGATATGATTGCCGGCACCAGCGCCGGTTCGCTCTTTGGCGGGTTGTATGCCTGTGGCAAAACCGTTGATCAAGTCGCTCACTTTGCCAAGAATCTGATCAAACTGATTGATTTGAAGAGCGGTCTGTGGGACCCTCGCTTAAATTTACCCTGGAATGGCTTAATCAAAGGCAACGCCACACTGAAATATCTGGACAAACAATTCAATCACGCCACCTTTGCCGACACCAAAATTCCTTTTTACGTGGTGGCGGCGGATGTCATGTCGGGTGAAGAGGTTGTTTTTGAGACAGGTCCGTTGGCCGAAGCCGTCAGAGCCAGTATCGGTATGATCGGTATTTTTTCACCCTATCAACTCAACGGGCATTATCTGATTGATGGGGGGGCAGTTAACCCGGTTCCGGCCAGCATTCTGGCCGAAAAAGGAGCGAATATCATCATTGCTTCCAGCGTCATCCCGTCGATTGAAGAAGAACGAGCCCGGGGACGGATGAAATCTCAGCAGCCACTCAATCCGAACTTCTTTGGGGTGTTAACCAGTATGATGGCCATTATGGAGCGAGAAATTGTCAAAACCCGTATGAGCCCGGTGGATGTTTTGATCAGGCCCCGGGTGGAGGTTTATACGGCTATGGATTATGATAAAGCCGACAATTTTATCCGCCTGGGTATTGAAGCGACCGAGCGAGAATTACCCGTGCTGCAAAAACTGCTCAGTAATTAGCCTTTTTCGAGTGGGATAGGATTTTAACGAAGGCCGGTGGGGTAAAAACTTGAGCAACAAAACCGACGCGCAAGAATTAGCCGCCCTGACAGACAAAATAAAAACCCTGGAAACTAACTTCCAGGAAGCGCAGCACCGCATTGCAGTTTTGCACGTCGTGCATGAAGTAGCTGGGACGCTCACCTCCGAACTAAATTTGGAGCCGCTGCTCCATAAAATTCTGGCTGCCGCGGTGGAAGTGATGAATGCCTCCGCCGGTTCGCTTATTTTGCTGGACGAGTTGACCGATGAGTTGGTGTTTGCTGTCATTGAGGGCGGCGGCGGAGAAAACCTCAAAGGGGTACGCATGGCTCGCGACAAGGGCATCGCCGGCTGGGTGGCGATGCATCGCAAGCCCCTGATTGTGGACGACGTTAATAAAGACGACCGCTATTACCAGAGTATTGCCGACACCTTCGACTTTAAACTCACCTCGCTGCTGTGCGTGCCGATGATCTCGCGCAATAAGCTTATCGGAGTGTTGCAGGTCTTGCAAAGCAAACCGGATCACTACTTTGGCGATCTGGATCAACAACTGCTGACGACCTTTGCCAATCAAGCTGCTGTGGCTATTGAAAATGCCCGGCTGTATGAAAGCCTCAAAGAAGAGCGGGATCGGTTGGTGGTGGTCGAAGATGAAATCCGCAAGCGCCTAGCCCGCGATTTGCACGATGGCCCCACCCAGTTATTGGCTTCGATTATTATGAGTCTGAGTTTTACCAAAGAACTCATCAAGCGCGCCCCGGAACACGCTCTGGAAGAAATCGACCTGAATCTGTCAGTTTCAGAAAAAGCCCTCAAGCAACTGCGAACTTTACTCTTTGATCTGCGCCCGGTCATCCTGGAAACCCAGGGCTTGCTTCCAGCTCTGGAGGTCTACGCCGAGCGTCTGGCCGAAACCGACAAGCTCAACGTGATTTTAACCATTGACCAAGAATTCGAGCGGCTCGCGCCCAGGGCTGAGGTGGCTATTTTTGCGGTAATCCAGGAAGCCGTCAATAATGCCAAAAAATATGCCCAGGCGTCGCGCATTGATTTGATCCTCCAATTGAATGAGCCCGAGGATACGCTGACTGTTTTTATAAAAGACGATGGCAAGGGTTTCGATGTGCATGCGGTGAAAGCACGCTACGAAGAGCGGGGCAGCCTGGGCATGATTAACATGCAAGAACGCACCGGCGCCATCAACGGCATCTTTACCATCCATTCCGAGGTAGACCACGGCACGGAAGTTGTCTTGAGCCTGCCTTTTAGTGAAAATCTCTTGAGTAATTTGAAGGACATCTAAGCAGCATGGACCTGGCCCTCTCTTTCTTCTTGCGCCTCATGTTGGGTCACATGATCGGCGATTTTGTTTTACAACCTTACTGGCTGGTCTTGGCTAAACGCAAAGGCTGGCCGGGTTTGTTGATCCACGTCGGCATCGTCACTTTTGTCACCGCGATTCTGGCCTGGAATGTCCTGCCCGTTTGGTGGGTTTGGATGATTGTTTTGTTCCTGGGTCATCTCTTTATTGACCAATTTCGCACGTTTGTGTTTACCGATAACAGCAAAGGCAAAGGCTTATTGCTGCTGATCCTGGATCAGATTGCTCACTTCATCCTGATTGCCTTGCTTTCCTGGGCGGCCACAGGCTGGACTTTTTCCGATCTGCGGCTTTTGCTCACCCCTGAGGCGCTCAATCAATATCGTATGATGGCCTACCTGATTGGTCTGGCCACGGTCATCGGTGTGGCCCCTGTTTTGGAAGCCGAGGTGGCCGTAGCCGTTCTGGCCACGCAGGGCACAGAAATCAAACAGACGGTAGCCATTGACTCAGTTGATCGCACCCTGGGCGGCCTGGAACGCACCGTGGCGACCATCTTGATTCTAATGGGCTATGGTCTATTTACCCCCCTCATCTTTTTACCCCGGCTGGCTTTGATGATTTACCAGGGCCAGGCCAAAGACAACCGCACCACCATGATTACCAAAGTTATCACCAGTTTTGTGACCGCAATTATTGTGGGGGTTGTCCTCTACAATATCCCCATGCCCATGCTTGCTTTGTAAGGCTCTAAGTTTTTTCCAAGACTGCGCTTGGAAAAGAATGGCGAATGGGCGAATGGCGAATCAGAACCATCATTCGCCATTCGCCATTCGCAAATTCCCAATACTGTGATGGTGCAAGCTATCGACAATTTTTTATCGATGTGAAAGCGTAAGCGCCTAATTGCGCCACCCCTCAGATTGTCCAGAAACAGCGGAAATCTTTATAGTACTATTTATTCTCAGCTACTCACCGGCCAATCAACCGACCACGTGGCCGATTATAACCGCTTATCAGCCGAGGTAGACGAAGAGGTCCAATTATTGCAGGATCGCCTGGAGGCATTGGAAGAGGTCAAATTGAGTCAACTATGAGCCGGTATTTGCTCACAATTGCTCATCCTTGCCCAAAATCGCATCAAAAATGGCCTGCAGCTCCTCTTGCGAATAAAAATGAATGACCAGCTTGCCGGTCTCACCTTCGGCGCGGTTGAGCTCAATCTTGGTGCCTAGTTTTGACTGAAATTTTGCCACCATAGCATTATCATGCGGGGTTAAAGGGGGGCGTTTGGGTTTAGCCTCATCACCCAATAGCAATTGGCGGACCCGCGCCTCGGTCTGACGGACATTGAGACCTTGGTTGATGACCGTTGTCAGCAGGCTCAGTTGGTCGCGCTGCTTTTTGAGGCTGAGCAGGGCGCGGGCGTGTCCTTCCGAAATTTCGCCGGAGGCCAGGGCGATTCTGGCTTCCTCCGGCAGATTCAACAAACGCACAATATTGGCTACGGCGGTCCGGCTTTTGCCGACCCGCTCAGCCACAGCCTCTTGGGTGAGGCCAAACTCTTCCATCAATTGGGTGTAGGCTTCGGCCTCTTCCAGCGGATTTAGGTCGGCCCGCTGGATATTTTCGACCAAAGCCAGTTCCAACATTTGCTGCGGGCTGGTCTCTTTGACAATCACCGGCACGGTGGTCAACCCGGCCAGTTGGCTGGCCCGCCAGCGGCGTTCGCCGGCAATGAGTTGATAGCCCATGCCCACCCGTGTGACGACCAACGGTTGGATCAGGCCGTGCGCGGCAATCGAGGCAGCTAGTTCCTGCAACTTTTCCTGATTAATTGTCTGCCGGGGCTGATGAGGGTTGGGCGAGATTTGGTCCACCGGGATTTCGACCGCACCCGCCTGGACTTCGGCGCTGGCCGGCTTGGCGCTAGCGGTGGGGATTAAGGCCTCTAACCCCTTACCCAAACCTCTTTTTTTGGTCATCATAAGTACCTTCCTTCAAAACAAATCACCAGCCAGCCGCTTATAACTGCCGGCTACTTGTCAGACATTTGCTTGCGCACCCGGCTCAACAACTCCTCGGTCAAGGCCTGATAAGCCTTGCAACCGGCCGAATCGGGAGCGTAGGCCAAAATATCTTCGCCATAACTGGGCGCTTCACTCAGGCGGATGTTGCGAGGAATGATGGTTTTAAAGATCTGTTCCGGAAAATGTTGGCGGACTTCATTGACCACATCCAGGGCCAGATTGGTCCGGCCATCAAACATGGTCATCACCACCCCGGCGATTTGTAAATTGGGGTTCAGGTTTTCCTGCACCAAATTAATCGTATGGACCAGTTGGCCTAGCCCCTCCAGCGGCAGATACTCGCACTGAACCGGGATAATCACCCCGTGGCTGGAGGCGGTTAAGGCATTGATCGTCAACAGCCCCAGGCTGGGCGGGGTATCGATAAAAATGAAGTCGTAATCCGACAGAACCGGCTTGAGCACTTTTTGTAACAAAGTTTCTCGGGCCAGCAGTTGGACCAGTTCAACCTCGGCAGCGGCTAATTCCGGGGCAGCAGGGGCCAGGAAGAGACGTTGGCGCTGGGTAGACAGGATAATATCGCTCAAAGGCACCTTGTTAACCAGGGCATCATACACCGATAAGGCGCCCTCAGACTGCTTGACTCCTACGCTAGAGGTAGCATTGGATTGGGGGTCGGCGTCAACAAGCAAGACGCGGGCCTTGCGAGCCGCAATAAAAGCGGCCAAATTGACCGCAGTGGTCGTTTTACCCACCCCACCTTTTTGGTTGGCTATGGTATAGACAAACGCAGAACGTTCGGTCATAGTTGAATAGTGCGAGTCGTCGGTTGCCAGTTAAGGGTAAAGGTTGAACTCTGATTGTAACATGGCCTGGAATGACAAACAAAACCGCGAGGAATTAAGTAGATAAGAGAGCAGAGCCTGGTTGGATAGACCAAACTCTGTCCTCCAGTTTCAGCTTGTTAAGCCCGTTCGGCGGGATGTTGAGCGATATAGGCTTCCACCTCAGCCCGAGTAGGCGTGCCATCCGGGCCGGAACGCTCAATAGCCATCGAGGCAAACACATTGGCAAAATAGGCCGACTGCCACAAATCATCAGTTTCGTGGTAGCGGATAAAAAAGGCCGCCGCAAAAATATCGCCGGCCCCCGTGGGGTCTGTCGGTTCGGCCGGACGAGGTGGCACAGCCAGGCGTTGCCCCCGGTGAAAAACGGTGCAGCCCTCTTTATCCTGGGTGACAATTAAAATAGATGTTTGCGCCGCCCACTTTTCGGCAATGGTCCAGTTGCCCTCAATATCCTCAATGCTGATTACCGTAGCCTGCACCTGGGGAAGGATTTCAGCCGCACCCTGCCAATCACCCAGCGATACAATCCCAGCCGCGTTCCACCTCCGCAGCCAGCCTTGCGGCGTTGTCACCAGCAGCGAGTTCTCAAAGAGGGTCGTCACGGCCGCCTCGACATCCTGAGCCAAGGGACAGAGGTGAACCAGGGAGATGTGCCGGCAGTCTTCGGGAATATCGGCCAGGCCAATTGAGCGAGCCACCGGCCCCACTGTTTGCTGCCGGCCCTGCGGGGTATAGACATTGCGAAAAGTAGTCATGACGGGTGAGGGTAGAATGCGCCAATCGGCGTCGGCCAAAAATGGCGGTGGCCTAAAATCAGGCGTAGCAGCAGTGACAATCACCGGCTGCCAGTCCAACCGTTTGACCACTGAACCGGCGTAGGTAACAGTACCGCCAATCGTAAAGCGATCACCCGGATGTAAATCTTTAGTCACAGTTCCCACTAAAAGATAAGGCGGCTTAGCGTTTTGAGGCATGGTCTGGTCTCGACTCTCCAAACTAGATTAGGCACACAAAACCCACCGCCGGGGTGGGTTTTGGTGATTCGTATGTTGTTGAATAGGGCGTGTCACCCTACTTGGGAACAATGGTTACTTTGCGGTTATCGTCGCTGCCAATACTTTTAGTGGTCACAGCCGGGTGGTCTCTGAGCGTAATATGAATAATCCGCCGCTCGTGGGCCGGCATAGCTTCTAGCACCATCTTTTTGCGGCTGGCGGCCACCCGTTCCGCCATTTTCTCCGCCATTTGACGCAAAGATTGGCGGCGGCGTACTCGATAGGCCTCAACATCAACCACAATCGGCGCCCAGCTACTCAACTCCTTACTCACCATCAGGCGCACCATATCCTGTAAAGCCTGGAGCGTTTCGCTGCGGCGGCCAATCAAAATTCCCAAGTCACCGCCCGTAATATCCAAAACCAGCGGCGGTGTTTCGTCGGGCTCCACCAAATCGGTGCCATAACGATACGTTACTTTTGCTGTAACCCCCATCAAGGTTAGAAGCTGAGCCAAAAAGCGGGTAGCAATCTCCCCAACTTCTGACTGTTGCTGGTTTAACTCAGCCTCAGATCGAGCTGGCTGAGCCGGTTCAGGCACAGTTGCCGCGGCCATAGCTGCTTCAGATACAGGAGGAGATACCTGCTCCTGAGCAATTTCAGGAGCTTGAGCGCCTTCGACCACCGGGCGATTTCTGGGGGTCAGGCGAACCAGGGCCTCTTCAGAACCGATGCCAAAAACACCGCGTTTTCCTTCTCTGATTATTTCAACATCAACCTGTTCCAGGGTCAGGCCCAGTTGGGCCAGACCCTGCTCGATGGCTTCATCTACGGTTTTAGCGCTTACGTCTAGACTTTCGTTTTGATTTAGCATGGGTCTCTTTACTATCTTCTTCCGAATTAGCCGCAATTGGGCTGGCTGCCACCGGAGCACGGAGGGGTGCTCCCGCAGAAACTGTGGCTGGTTTCATATTAGTTTGGGTAAAGTATTGCTGAACCAAGGCCAGAATGTTACTGGTAAACCAGTATAAAGTCAACCCCGAAGGGACAACCAGCGAGAAATAGCCAAACATAAGCGGCATGATTTTCATCATGGAATTCATCGAAGCCTGCTGCGGATCGGGGTTGGGGGGCGTCATCATCTGTTGCATATAGAATTGCGAGACCACCAGCAGCACCGGCAGCACCAGATAGGCCAAAGCCGAGGCCCAACCGATTGAGGGCGGTAACGGCCACAACCACCCAATCCCACCCGTTTGATCAACTACCGGACCGGCCAAACTGGGAATCCAGAGAAATCCTTCATACAACAGCCCTTCGTGCGACAATTGCGTTAGCGACTGATACAGCGCAAACCAGATGGGCATCTGCACCAGGGTTGGCAAACAGCCTCCCAATGGATTAACCCCGGCTTCTTTATACAACGCCATCTGCTCCTGGGCTAACTTTTCCTTATCATTTTTATATTTCTCTTGTAACTCCTTCATGCGTGGCTGCAACTCTTGCATCGCCTTCGACGACTTAATTTGCTGCATGTTCAAAGGGAAAGTAGCTAATCGCACTGCCAGGGTGAAGAGAATGATCGAGAAACCGAAGGCATAAGGCAAGCCCCAGCCTTTTAGAATATTATCAAGATATATCAGAGTCAGGGCAATAAAGTTGACAAAGAGCCCCCAGATACCCAGATCATTCGGTTCAGTCGTAACAGTCGCGCTTGCCTCCAATTTGGTTTCACCAAATTGCAGCCGGGCCACATTTTTCAACGTTTCGCCGGGCGAATCTGTCGAAGGAGGAATGGCGTGATAAATGATGGTCGCTGCCTGATTTTGGGGTAAATTGCCCGACCAGGTCACCGTATTATTTTGATTATCAACGGCGCCCAGCGTGGTCGAAATAGAGTGGGATTGCAGGGCCAGAGACAAGCCTTTTGGCATAGCATCCGTTAGCGTAAAATCAATGGCTCGTTGCCCTTGATTTTTAATGGTAACGGTAAAAGTAACCACTTGCCCCAATTGAACGGCCTTTGCGCTGGCCTGCTTATCCAGGCTAACCCCATTGGCCTGGGATACAGGGCTAACACCCGGCCGATCAGGCGGAGCCGCAGTGGCCGGTTGATACAGAACCAAAAATGAGACAAGACCAAATATAACGAAAGGTAAGATTGATAACTTTAAAAATTTCACGACTAATCTCTTTACAGCCTCCTAAAACAACCCACCAACATCCTCACGGCACTGGATCATATCCACCAGGGTTAAAAGGGTGACAGCGACCAATCCGCCTGATTGCCAGCCAGCCACCCTTCAACAGACCATATTTCTCAATAGCTTGATAACTATAATGGGAACAGGTTGGATAAAACCGACACGCTGGTGGCAGAGCAGGTGATATAAATTTTTGATAAAAACGAATTAAACCTAAAGCTAAGTACTTCACTTAAATAGCCAATCGCAGGTGGACCATGCCCACTTTTAGGTTTTACCCCGCAGTATGATAGCACTTTTCAACACCTGCTATCCTGTCACCTGCAACCTATAACTTTTTAGTTTCCGCCTGACCTTAATAAATCCGCCCCTTTTAATAACTGTTCCAAAAACCGTTCAATCTCACTATAACTGGCTTGATTGATGGGCTGTCGGGCGATAAAAACCAGATCAAAACCCGGTTTAATTTGAGAGGCGCACAAACGCGTGGCTTCCCGCATGCGGCGTTTGATTCGATTCCGTTGGACTGCCTTACCCAGGCGCTTACTAACCACAAAGCCAAAGCGACTGTAATCCAGCTCATTGCGTAGAAATGCCAGCACCATTAAAGGGCTGGCATTAGATTTACCATTACGCCGCACTCGTTGAAAATCAACGTTGTGGCGTAAGCGATACTGTCGCTTCATCAAGCCAACAAAAGTGCAAACAACTTTGAATCGTTAAGTAGTTCGAACGCCTCACCCATCCTCAACCGGGGTTAGCCACTCCCGCACTTGACCCGACTCAGTCCGCATTCCAATTCGTATGCTTCGCATGCACCCGTTGTACGGCCAGTACTTTGCGGCCCCGCGCTCGCCGGGCTTTGAGTACCCGCTGCCCGCCACTGCTAGCCATCCGTGCCCGAAAGCCGTGGACACGCGCTCGATGGCGGCGCTTGGGTTGATAAGTTCGTTTGGTCATCGCTCTATAAAACCTCTATTTCTGATATTTTAATAGGTAGAATAAAAATTATACCTATATGCTTCATGATTGGCAAAAATTGGCTGCTTCGATACGTGCCATCCATTTTAAGGTATTTGCGCGCCATCCAAATAACCCGACTTTTGAGCCAGAACGCGCTTGGTAACCGGCGAAGACAACACGATGGAAGTGGTGGTTTGACCATAACTACTCAGCCGGGTAATCAGCACCTCCAAATGAGGAATGGACGCAGCCACCACCTTTAGAATAAACGAGTCGCTGCCAGAAAGATGATGACATTCGAGTATCTCCGGCAAGTCGCGGGCCAAAGCGATGATCTGCGGATAACGTTCTCCAGGAACGTTGATCCGAATAAAAGCCATTATCGGTAAACCAGCCTGGGGCAAATTCACCTCGGTGTGATAGCCGCTGATAATACCGGCTTCTTCCAGACGTCTGACCCGCTCGGCCACCGCCGGCAGCGACAAGCCCACCCGTCGCCCCAGTTCCGCAAATGAAAGGCGGGCATCCTCTTGCAGCGCCTGCAAAAGCTGCCAGCCCACGTCATCTATAGATTTTTTCGATTCCAAAGCCATATAAATAATTTACCGTAGATTATTAATAAAAAACCAATGATTGTTTTTGTTTTGCCATTTACAAGACCACATTTTTTTTGTAATCTCTAGCTAGAGTCTAGCGCAAGTGACTTATTTGCGCAATATTTGAGGCAACAGGCTATTATGGATATCACCTTTCTTTTCAAGGGCTTGTTAATTGGTTTTTCCATCGCCGCGCCGGTGGGACCGATTGGGGTGTTGTGCATCCGCCGGACTTTAGCGGCAGGTCGCCTCACCGGCTTGTTGTCGGGCCTGGGCGCAGCGACTGCCGACGCAGTTTATGGTTGCATCGCCGGGTTTGGGTTGACCGTGATTTCCGGCCTGTTGATCCGCCAGCAAACCTGGCTGAGTCTGTTCGGTGGACTTTTTCTGTGTTATCTGGGCTACAAAACTTTTGTGGCCCAACCGGCTCAGACCCAGGCCCAGGCCAGAGAGGGCAGCTTTGTCGGGGCTTATGCCTCAACCTTTTTGCTAACCCTGACCAATCCGGCCACCATCCTCTCTTTTGCCGCTATCTTTGCCGGTTTGGGTATAGTCAGCACCGCCGGCGATTACGGCGCGGCCGTATTCCTGGTCTTGGGAGTTTTTCTCGGGTCAGCCCTGTGGTGGCTGACCCTCAGCAGCGGGGTCAGCCTGTTTCGGGCCAAATTTACACTTCAGCACCTGCGCTGGGTCAACAAAATTTCCGGGACAATTATTGCCGGATTTGGACTACTCGCCCTGGCGAGTCTGCTGCGCTGACGGAGCAGGTGCAGCAAGCGAAGAGACGAAGGACACCTGATAAGGTACCTGTACCACCGCCGGCCCGGCCTCGACGGTGCGGCAAGGCAGGACAAAGCGAACGTCGTGGATCAGGCAGAGGCGTTCTGCTTCGGTTTCACAATAGTAAAGGGTCAGGTCGCAGGTCAGGTCCTGATCGGAATTTATGTCCAGGGTCACAGTTGGAACCTGGTCCGGCCCAAAGGTATAGGCTGTGCTGGCACCATTTTGAGACACTTGCAGCAGTTGCGGCGCTTCGGAATTGAGTTTGTAGCCGGCGGGCAGTTCGATCTCGAACTGAAGGGTTACCTGGCCGGCGGCTACGGTTAGCGGCTCAAACCGAAGGTTCGGCGGACGGGCCGCCTCGGTCCCCACAGGCTGAAGCTGCTCTAAACCGCGCAGCCTCAAGGTGTGCAGCAGACCCGAGGCCAAATCCGCCACCCGAATCAGGTGATTATTGGTATCGGCGATGTAGAGCCGGCCCTCACCGGCGCTGAGGCCCTCGGGCTCAAATAGCTGAGCCTGTCTGAAAGGCCCATCGGCGTAGCCGGCTTGGCCCGTACCGATGAGCGTTTTGACCGCTCCCGTCGTTGGATCGAGCGTTTTGATTTTGTGATTGTAGCTGTCGGCCAGATAGACCAACCCCTCATCATAGGTCAACCCCGTAGGGTGCTGCAAGCGCACCATCCCCCCCAGCCCATCAATATCACCAAACTCAAACAGCCCCTGCCCGACCAAGGTCACCACATGCGGCTTTTGTTCCAACAGCGCAATGGCTCGAATGGCGCTGGCCTCGGAGTCGGCCACAAAAATATGGCCCATGCCCAACGATAAGTCACTGGGCTGGTTGAAACTCGACTGCATCTGGTCGCCATCCACCAACGCCTCGCGGCCATTACCAAAGAATGGCCCAAGCTGTTCTTCTTGTAACAAGGCCCAAATCTGATGGGTCCCGGCCATGGCAATAAAGACAATATCATCCACCACCAGCAGCGCCCAGGGTGAGCGCAGGGGTGTTTCTGTCGGCCCACCCAGGTTGAAACGCCCGTGCGCTTTCTCGCCCGTTCCGGCAACGGTACGAACCGTGTTACTATCCAAGGCAATGGCCCGAACAGCATGATTTTCGGTGTCGGCAACATAAAGGGTGTCGCCGCTGAGCGCCAGTCCGTGTGGCCCGTGGAAGGCCGCGCTCGCCGCCGGACCATCCTGCAAACCCGGCTGCCCGCTGCCAAACACCCGCACAATGTCACCCACCAGACCATCTTCAGCCAGTTTCACTTCCAAAATACGATGGTGGCCCGTATCGGCAATGAAGAGACGGTCAGCGCCGGCCAGCAACAGTTTGGACGGATAGTTGAGCGGGCGGGCCGGTTCGGTTTGGGTTTCAGGGCGCAGGTCGAGCGGGCTGCGGTCCAGCAACCCCTGCCGGTCGGCCTCGGCAATCAGTTCGGTGATCAACGGGCTGAACTCTGCGGCCAGGATTTCCCCGGATTGGGTGTGGACAATTTTGCCTTGAGCATCAATCAGCATGACGGTGGGCCAGGCCCGCACGGCGTACTCCTGCCAGACCTTGAAATCGGCGTCGTTGATAACCGGATGCTCGATCTCGTGGCGCATCACCGCCTGGCGAATGTTGGCGGTCAGCTTTTCCGTCGGGAATTTGGCCGAGTGCACGCCGATGACGACCAGTTCGTTGATAAACTGCCCCCGAAGTCGACGCAACTGCGCGACATTGTGGTGACAATTTATTCAACAAAACGTCCAGAATTCAAGTAATACTATTTTTCCGCGCAATTCTTTGAGCGTCAGCGGGCGGGGGGTGTTGACCCATTCGAGATGGAGCGGAAATTCGGGAGCATTGATTTTGGCCTGTGTAAACATCGGTTTCTCCTTCAAAGATAGTGGTCAGTCGTCAGATGTCAGTCGTCAGATAGGTTCTGCACCCCTGCGACTTGCGACCTGCTACTTTGCGACCCTGCAACCTGTAATAGCATACCTGAATTGTCTAGCCAGATAAAATTTTGTTACACCATTTCGAGGCTAGCTGGTATAGAATACAAGAGGGAGTTAAAAATAGACAAGATTAGTGGTATAATTGAAGAATGTACGCCACCTGCGGCAACTCAATAAGATTTCACGGTGGTTCCGGTATGACACAACGACAGGAGTGAGCGATTGCCTTCTCCAACTGAGGCCAAAACCCGCCAAGAACTCATTGACCCCGCCCTCAAAAAAGCCGGCTGGGATGTGGCTAACCGTGACCAGGTGGGTAAAGAAATCCCGGTGGACGGCTTTGACCCGCAAGCCTGGAAACAGCTTGAAGTTAAGTTGAAGCGGTTGCGGGAACGCGGAGCAGACCTGACAGGTTTTGAAAACCTGTCAGGTCTACCCAAAGGTATCAGCGACTACGCCCTCTACCGGCCCAACGGCGAGATCATCGCTATTGTCGAGGCTAAGCGCACCAGTACGGCTCCTCGGCTGGCTCAGACGCAAGCCGAGTTCTATGTGATCGAAATTGCGAAAAGGCAGAGTTTTCCGCCCTTTGCTTTTATGACCAACGGCCACGACATTCACTTTTGGGATGTGGGCCAGGCCAATCCCCGGCTGGTGCAAGGCTTCTTTTCTCCGCTTGACCTGGAAAACCTGCTATACCTGCGCCAGAACAAAACGCCTCTCACCCAGGCAACCATCAACACCGCCATTACCAATCGGGCCTACCAACTGCACGCCATCCGGCGCGTGGCCGAGGTTTTTGAGCAGGGCAAGCGCAAGGCGCTGCTGGTGATGGCCACCGGCACGGGCAAGACACGGGTAGCGATGTCGCTGGTGGAGGTGTTTTTACGCAGCAACCAGGCTCGGCGCATCCTCTTTGTGGCCGACCGGGACGCCCTGGTAGACCAGGCTTTGACCGAAGGCTTTCAAGATCACATCCCCGACGAGCCGAGCACGCGGATTTATAGCCACCACATTGACACGGCCAACCGGCTGTACGTGGTCACGCTGCAAACCCTGAGCAACTGCTTTCAGCAGTTTACCCCGGCCTTTTTTGACCTGATTATCTTTGACGAAGTCCACCGCTCCATTTTTAACAAGTGGAACGAGGTGCTGTACTACTTTGACGCCCGCATGATCGGGCTGACCGCCACTCCGGCTAGCTTCATCGAGCGCAACACTTTCTTGGAATTTGAATGCTTCGACGGCGTCCCTACCTTCTTGTATTCTCTGGAAGACGCCATTACCGAGGGCTACCTGGTGGATTTTGACCTGTACCAGGCCCAGACCAAATTCCAGCGCAGAGGCATCCGGGGGGTTGACCTGAGCGAAGAGGAACGCAACGCCCTGATCGAGCAAGGTCTTGAGCCGGATGACCTGGACTTCTCCGGGACTGATTTGGAGGTCCGGGTCAGCAATAAGGACACGCTGCGCAAGCAGTGGGAGGAAATCTGGCAGGTCTGCCTCAAAGACCAATCGGGGCAACTGCCGGGCAAAACCATTGTCTTTGCCATGACCCAGGAGCACGCCCTGCGCTTACAAGAGGTTTTTGAGGAGATGTATCCGCAGCATCCCGGCCTGGCTCAAGTAATTACCTACAAATCGGAATACAAGGGCAGCCTGATCGACAGGTTCAAGAAAGAGAGTCAACCCCGGATCGCCATTTCGGTGGATATGTTGGAGACGGGGGTGAATGTGCCGGAGGTGGTCAACCTGGTCTTTCTGCGGCCGGTCCAATCGCCGATCAAACTGGCCCAGATGATTGGCCGGGGCACCCGCAACCAGGAAACCTGCCTGCACCTGGACTGGCTGCCCGAAGGTCGCAAAGACAAGTTTCTGATCGTTGATTTCTGGGAGAACAACTTCAACAAGGACCCCCAGGCCCAGCCGCCCCAAAGCCTGCCGGTGCTGGTCAGCCTGTTCAATACCCGGCTCAAGCTGCTGGCTCTCTACCTGAATGACCAGCAGTCCGCCGAGGCGCAAGGGGTTATCACTGATCTACGGGGGCAGATTGCCCGGATTCCAACCAACTCCTACTCGGTCAAGCGGGTCTATCCTGAGATCGAAGCGGCCTGGCAGGACAGTTTCTGGCGCTACCTGACCGAGGACAAATTGGAGTTTCTCCACCTGCGCGTCGGACCGCTGCTGCGCTACGTGTCCGGGGTGGACGTGTCTGCCGCCACCTTTACCCACAAAGTCGAGCGGCTCAAACTGCACTTCGTAACCGGCCAAGACGCCAGCGCCCTCGTCCAATCCATCGCTGAGGATGTCAGCTTATTACCTGATTTTGTCTTTCAGGACCCTTTACGCCGAGAGCCGGCCCACCTGTGCTTGAGTCCGCGCCTGCACACGGCCAGCGTAACCGAACTGAACCAGGTCATCGAGAGTCTGGCCGAGCAGATGAAAAATCGGCGGGAGCAGGTTAATCCGTTTTTGCTGCTGGATTTGCCCGACTTTGTGACCATGCAGGGCTACATCGTCTTGACCGAACGAGGCCAGCCGGTATATGTCGAAAAATACCGGCAGCAGGTTGAGCAGCGGGTGCTGGATTTGGTGGTGGACAACCCCGTTTTTGCGGCCATCGAGCGGGGCGAGCCGGTCAGCGATGAACAATTGCTGGCCCTGGAGCGGACCCTGCGGCAAACGCTGGGTGGAGCCGATTTGTATTTGACCGAAACGAACATTCGCCGGGCCTATCCCTTTAAGGTGGACAGTCTGCTGGCTTTTTTGCGCCACTTGTTTGGGCTGGAAGGGCTGCCCGACTATCAGGATATTGTCCGCCGCCAGTTTGGCGCGTATATTGCCGGTCAGCCCTTCAACGCCGAGCAGGTTCGCTTCTTGCGGGCGGTTGAGACGGTTTTTTTGCAAAAGCGCCGCCTGGAGGTGGCCGACTTGTATGATCCGCCCCTGACCAATTTTGGCCAGGATGCGGTCGAACGCTGGTTTAGCCAGGCTGAGATTGACGAGATGCTGGCCTTTGTGAATAATCTTGCGGTTGGATGATGAAAAAGTGAGGTTAAGAGAATGGCCCACCGCCCCATTCCCCCCGGAGATAGAGCCAAAATTGCCAAACTGGTGGAAATGACCCAGGCCCTGCGCGAGGGGCAGACAACCTATTTCTCGATCACCAAGCTGACCAGCCTGAAAAGTTTGGCTAAAACGCCGGAAACGGCCAATCAGTTTGTCTTTTTCCTGGCCCAGCGCACCCAAGAAAAAATGGAGGCTGCGCCTCGCTCCGAATACATGACTGAGGCGGATTGGACCCTCTACCAGACCCTGAGCGTCGAGGCCATCACGGCCATGAGCCATTACCTGGAAAATCTCACGCTTGAAAAGTTACAGGCATTGCGAACCATCCGAAACCGGGTCAGGGATGCTCAGAATGAGTACCGGCGGGTCGGTGGGGATACCGTCCGTATCGTTCACAGCCAGGGCTTACTGCTGATTGAATATGCCCTGGAATGTATGTTGTCGCCCCAGCAGGCAGGCGAGTATGCCTATCGCGTCGGACGGGCGTATACTGAAAGATATGATCCGCATTACGGTACCGGGCTGATTCCGGCCTCGATTCCGCTGCTGGAAGATTTGGTGCAGTTCTGGCACCATTATTATGACCTTTAACCACCCAAGAAGGAGGGCTTATGGCCAAACAAAAGAACAGACCGCCCCGAGAGCGGTGGCAAATCTTAAGCCAGCCCCAGATCAATCTCACCAAAGAGGCCAACTATATGATTGAACGGGCTGAAGTCCGTGATGCCCGGATCGTTACGCTTGGCCCGCTGGTTTTCTTTGCTACCGCAACGGGCGATGCCTGGGTGCTCGACCCGGCGGACAGCCTGGCTTTGTGCCTGGCTCGTGAGGGGGTGCGCCAACCCTTTGACATCATCGAGGCAAGCAGTCAATTTGCCATTGACTGGCAGGCCAACTTCCAAATTGAGGGCGAGCAGTTCGTCGTTTTTGAACGATCCGGTCAGACATGTTCAATTTTTGGCTACCCCATGCGCGAGTTACAACAATCCATCCGACGGGTCTTGAGACGCCAATAGAGACACCAGGAGTAGATGATGAGCTGGAAACCTTCCAATCAGCCCCTGCGCTACGATAGAGCGCGGGTGGACCAATTAAAACCGATTCGAACCGAAATCGAAAAGCTGGGCCTGCCCCTCGTGCGCTTGCGCAAGTTGAACGGTATTCTCGGCGGCCTGGAGATGCAAATTGAGGATGGCGGCGACAGCCCGGAGGTGAACAAACTGCTGCTCGATGCTTTGAAGGCTGGGATTTTACATCAGGTTGATGAACGTCAGGCCCGGCCTGCTTTGCAAGCCATTGACACCTTTGCTCAGGCCGAAGCCAAACGCTGGGCTCAGGTAAAAGCCGGAACGCTGCCCCCACCCGAATTAGACGTGGACGAAAAACTTGACGACCTCATGCAGGAAGGCTACACCTTGATCTACGAGCAGAAACAATTGGCTGCTGGCTGCGACCGCTGGCTGGCAGCCTGGGAACTGGTCAAGCAACTGGCCACCCCGGCGATGCGCACCGTTACTGCTTTTGATCGGGCGTATCCGCTTAGTCAATTTGTATCCAATTGGGCCAGCGATATGGAAATGGAACTGGGCAACGCCGGGATAAAGAATGCCCGCTACTATGAACACCGCCTTCGTTTTGCCCGCGAATACCTGGCCCAATTTCCCGATGACGACGACCTGCGCTATCTGAATATGCGACGCGCCGAAGGCGAGGCTTTATGGCATTTGGGCCGGCAGTCCGAAGCCGAAACGGTTTACCAGGCCCTGATTAAAAAACTGCCCGACGACGCCTGGGCTTACATCGGCTGGGCCGACAATTATTACATGTGGCGCGACTCGGCCAAGGATTATCCGGCGGCTGAGCGGATTCTCCGGCAAGCCCTGGAGCGGCCCGCTCTGAAAGACCGGCAAGATGTGCTGGAACGGCTGATTGATATGTATGAAGAGTGGGGCCAGCCCGACAAACAAGCGCCGCTGCTGGCCGAATTAGCCCAACTTAAGCCCAAAGAGATTTGGGGCCGGGCGGCCCGGGCCAAATTGACCTCATTACCCCAACCGAACACCACCCCGGCTCCTCAGGCCCGAAAACCCAAACGCAATGATCCCTGCTGGTGCGGCAGCGGCAAAAAATATAAACACTGCCACATGAAAAGCGATCAGTCTCGTTAAGAAATCCGTCAGAGACTCAGGAGGTCGAACAAAACCAATGTCCTTTTGGCGACTTTACTATCATTTAGTCTGGGGGCCAGATGATACCGGACTGAGCGTCGGACCGGTGCCGGGTATTCGTGAGGAGGAGGTTCCGTATGACGTTTTGGGTGAACCGCCGTTTTAATTTCTGGTGAATGTGCCCGCGAATGAATTCGCGGTCTGATACAGCAAACACGTTGAAACGTGTTTGGGATTTTCCAACGTGTTTCCAACACGTTTTCCATACCAGGCATCGAATTCATTTGATGACCCCATAGGAGAATGATTAGCGAATGTTAACCGACCCTAAACTCCGTTCCCAGGTGGACCAACTCTGGGACAAGCTCTGGACGGGCGGGTTGACCAACCCGCTCGACGCCATCGAGCAGTTATCCTACCTGATCTTTTTGAAGCGGCTGGACGACGAAGAAGACCGGCGCGAGCGCCAGGCCCAGCGGCGCGGCCTGCCCTA
>CAZRYD010000015.1:33924-39103 GCA_964604225.1 uncultured Caldilineaceae bacterium | reverse complement strand
CTGGGCCGGGTGCTAAAGTAAGATGCGATAAAAAGGGGTAGGACTATTTACCCCGTTGTCTTTGTGGTAAAGTTCGGTTACACTGTTTACGGTTATTACCTAAATTATCAAAGGTTCAACGTTCAATCTGTAACGTTGACCGAATTGCACTTTAACAGTTTTTACCTGCGTTCCGGGTCGTTTGGCAAAACGGCAGCGCGTAAAGCGTTAGGTTTCTACCGAATACGTTTTACCGATCTTTCGCAGCCCTCATCGCCGTGTTTCCAACGCCCCCTGTGTTTGTATTCCTTTAACCGAATACAAAACGCGCAGGGGGCGTTTTTGCTTTCTGGGAACTTGTCAATCCAAATACACCACCTCATCACCAGTAATAGGATAAAATGAACACACAACCATCCAAAGTTAGAAGTCCCCCTTGAGTTTTGCTAAACCCCCAAGACCTAGAGAACCTACAAGATTACGAGTCTACTTAGAAAACTCAGGAGGACGGTCATGAAAAGTACACTATTTATAAAATGGTCAACGCTGATCACAATTTTACTGTTACTGATAGGGCTAACATCTGGATTGGCCTACGCTCACGCCACTGGCAAAAACTTTGTTGAGTCGGCGCTCAGTTCCAATAACGACAATACCAACGCAGCCATCACTTGCGCGAATACCTTTCCTTTCAGCGGCTCAGCTATGATCTTTCAGGACACGGCTGCCGAGTCTACAGTTTTCGCCTCGGCGATCACTCCTACCGGCACCATCGACCTGGTCATGAATGGGCCGGCGGCTGTGGCTACCGGAGAGACCTTCAGTGTGACGGTAGTGGCGCAAAACGTGCCTGATCCCGGCCTATACGGGGTGCAGTTTGAGATCAACTTTATCCCGGCGCTGATTACGCTCAGTAACCTGCAACCCAACCCCGATTTATCCTTTGTGGTTCGCAACGAGGTTGATAATACGGCTGGCAAACTCAGATTGGTCGCCAGTCGCCAGGGTAACGTGCCCGGCTTGACCGGCGATGTGACCTTGCTAACTTTTGACGCCACAGTAGGTAATATCCCTTGCCTGCCGACGCTGACCTTCGGCAATGTGAAAATCGGTGACGCGCAGGCCAACCCCTTCACCGTAATTGCCCATAATTACACGATTTCCATCGGTCTCACCCCAACGCCAACACCCGAGACGCCCACCGCCACGCCGGAAACACCAACGGCCACGCCTGAGACGCCAACGGCCACCCCGGAAACACCCACCGTAACGCCTGAGACGCCAACAGCTACGCCTGAAACACCCACCGTGACCCCGGAGACGCCAACGGCTACACCAGAAACACCAACGGCTACACCAGAAACACCAACGGCTACACCAGAAACACCAACGGCTACGCCTGAGACGCCAACAGCTACGCCCGAAACGCCGACGGCTACACCTGAAACACCCACCGCCACGCCTGAGACGCCGACAGCTACGCCCGAAACGCCGACGGCTACACCTGAAACACCCACCGCCACGCCTGAGACGCCGACAGCTACGCCTGAAACACCGACCCCCACCCCAGAGACACCGACGCCTACCCCCACCGCGGCGACTGTCTCCGGCCAGGTCATCCTCAGCGGCCGGGCTAATAGTGATTGGTCTGGCGCAACCGTCCAACTGGATAACAGCGCTGTCTTCAGCGCCACCACCGATACCGGCGGTAACTTCAGCATCCTCAACGTGCCTGAAGGCCCCTACACCTCTGTCACCGCCGATGCCCCTGGCTATCTCCCGGCCGTCTGCAACTCGCCCACGATCACTGCGCCGCTCACCACCCTGGCGAGTATCGCTCTTCTCAGCGGCGATGTCAACGACGACGGGGTAGTCAACATCCTGGATGGCACCGCTGTTGGGGTTGCTTTTGGAACGACCGGCTCCGGCTTACCGGAAGACGTCAACCGGGATGGTGAAGTGGATATCTTCGATATCATCCTGGTTAGTGTGAATTTTGGACAAGGCTCACAGACTTGGGTTTGCTTGCCTTGAGTAGAGTTCAAGCCAGGAATTAATGAACATACCTCCCCACCTTAATCGGTGGGGAGGTAGTAGCAACTACTCAACGTTTTTGTTATTGCCTAAGCGTAGGGGCAGGTCGCAGAAGACCTGCCCCTCCAACAACAAACCGATTGTTTTAAGATTGACAAAGTATTAAGTTACTGGCGACGCACTTTAACAATTCTTGCCTGCGTTCCGGGTTGTTGACCGGCAATATTTAACCTTTGCCGAGGAGGACGTCAATGAAACGGGTATTTTCTAGCCAAAAATGGCCGGCCGTGCTTATGAGTTTGTTATTGTGGGTGGGACTATCGTTTGGCCTGGTTTATGCTCAAGGGGCTCAGGGGTCACTCACGGTCAATGCCTGCACCGATCAGAATGCTGATGGCGAGTGTAATGACCCCGTCGATGGGCCGGCGCCCGCCGATGTCGAAGCCTGCCTGAACGACGACACCAACTGCCAGCTCGTCCCGGCTACGTTCACCGGCCTGGCCCCCGGTAATTACACGGTTTTCCTCCGCTTTAGCGGAGCCAGCCAGGGTTATTACCCCACCACCGGCCGCGTCTCCCTTGATTTAGCCGATGGCGCCCAAGAGACTATCACGCTCGGCGCGATCTATCCCATTCATCCCAAAGGCGTGGCTGTCCATGAACAGCTTAACAAGGTTTATGTGGCTTTCCAGGGGCCTAAAATTGGCAATGACAAACCTCATCCCTTTGTAGCCGTCATTGACGGGAACACCGATGAGGTGCTGCGTACTATTCCCGGCGGAGAAAACGGCAACGCCGCGGGCGCACCGCTTGGTATAGGCATTGGGCGCGGACCGTGGGGAGTCGGCATCCCAACCAACGGCCAATTTGTCTACGTCGGCTCCTTTGATGATGGTATTATTACAATTATTGATCCTATTTCTGACAGCGTCATTACCAGCATCAGCCCCGGAGTCCCTTTTAAACCAACCGCGCCGGAACTCAACCCGGTTTCGGGCCGGGTTCATTTCCCCGATTATCATGGCGGGCGCATGCTCGTCCTCAACGACGATCCGGTTACCTTTCCTACCAATCCAATCCCGGCTATTGCCTCCATCGTTAGTTTCCCCTCCGGCTACAGTCCCTTTGAAATGGTTGTCGCCAAAACGCCGGGCAGTTATAACTTTGTCACGCTGCGCGATGCCTTTAGTCCCAATGCCTATAAGTTTGTGGGTCTCAACAGCGTCGCGCCGTTCAACCCCATCTTCCACAACATCGACCTGCCAGGGGGTGGTACCGGCAACCCGCACGCGATTGGCTTGTGGCAGGATGAAAGCAGCAGTGAAGCGCGTCTCTTCATCACCTATGCCGCCGACCCTCGCCTCAGCGGCGAGACTTTCCCCAACCCGCACAAATTGCTAGTCTACGGCTTTTCACCTGCCAACCCGACCCAAGTCTCGCTGCGTCAGGCCGGGGCTGAGGTGGGCAATTATGCCGAAGTTGGCCTCCTTTTCAATCCAAACGCCCAGCATATGCTGGGCACTTATGCCGGCTTTGCTTACGATAACAAAGATGGCGACGTCGCCGCCTGTAATAAACCTGCCCGTGGCGGCATTTATGTGGCGGATTTCAACGGCAATGTGACCACCGGGCCGCTGCCCAGTACGGTCGTCGGAAATCCACCTTTGGTCGGCGGCAATCTTCAGTGGAAAAATCCTTTTGAGATCGCCGTCAACCCTAACAACGGCAAAGTCTATGTAACCGACCGCTGCTGGAACGATTTCCCCAGCGGTGGCCAGCCCGGCGGCGGAGCCGTCTTGATTTTCCAGGACACTAGCACCGGCCCGACGCCCACCCCCACGATCACACCGACGGCTACCGTTACAACCACGCCCACGGTCACAACCACCCCAACCGTGACGACTACGCCCACCGTCACCACCACCCCGACGCCTACGGTAACGACTACACCGCAGCCGGGTCAGATTAATCTGATTATGACCGGCCCTGCTGCCGTAGGTACGGGTGAAACCTTCAGCGTGGATGTCGTGGCTCAAAACGTGCCTGCCCCCGGCCTGTACGGAGTGCAGTTTGAAATCAACTTCAACCCGGTCCTGCTTTCGATCAGTAATCTCCAACCCAACCCCGCTTTATCTTTTGTGGTCCGCAACGAGGTTGACAATACGCTCGGCAAGCTCAGGCTGGCTGCCAGCCGCCAGGGTAATGTA
The DNA here is from genome assembly GCA_964604225.1 of uncultured Caldilineaceae bacterium. Classification (GTDB taxonomy): domain Bacteria; phylum Chloroflexota; class Anaerolineae; order 4572-78; family J111; genus DSQQ01. The sequence goes on along the minus strand of CAZRYD010000015.1, from coordinate 34,883 downwards.
CCTGGACTGGCCGGCAATGTCACCCTGCTAACCTTTGAAGCAACTGCGGCCAACACTGCCGGGGTCACCACCTTGACCTTTGGCAATGAAAAGATCGGCGACTCCCAGGCTCAGGCTTTCATTATCACCAGCCAGAGCTACACCGTTTCGATTGGCGGCACGTCGACCCCTACCCCTGGAACACCTACGCCTACCCCGGAAACCCCAACCCCCACCCCAGAAACACCCACCGCCACACCCGAAACGCCAACGGCCACACCCGTAACCCCGACTCCAGAAACGCCGACCGCTACACCAGAGACGCCAACGGCCACACCTGAGACGCCTACAGCCACGCCGGAGACCCCAACCCCCACCCCGGAAACGCCGACGCCAACGCCGGAGACACCGACCCCAACCGTCGCACCGACGACGGCCATCGTTTCCGGCCAGGTCACTCTGCAAGCGCGAGCCAGCGGCAATTGGGCCGGAGTAACCATCACCATCGACGATAGTAGTCAGAATGGCGCTACGGACGCTAACGGCAATTTCTCCATCGCCAACGTCACCACCGGCGGGCATAGTTCCATCACCGCCGATGCGGCGGGCTTCCTGCCGGCCATCTGCACTGCGCCAACGGTGAGCGCACCGGAAACAGTCCTGGCCACGATCAATCTATTGAACGGCGATCTCAACGACGATGATCTCATCAACATCACCGACGCTACGACGGTGGGGGTCAGTTTTGGTCTGACCGGCCCCAGCTTGCCTGCCGATCTCAATCAAGATGGCACAGTGGACATTTTCGACATCATCATCGTCAGCTACAACTTTGGGCAGGGCACGCAAGTCTGGAATTGTCTGCCTTAGTCATTTCGCCCCAATAACCCATCAAACCAGAGACCTCCCTGTGCTAACGTGCGGGGAGGTCTTTTTATTTGATCTGAACCGGCCAAGGTTTAGGTTCACCAGGCCAGCAG
>CAZRYD010000015.1:0-33824 GCA_964604225.1 uncultured Caldilineaceae bacterium | reverse complement strand
AGTCAGCTATTAGTTCAAATCTGAGGCTGGTTTTGAGTATATCCACCTTGCTGCCTGCCCTCGCTTGCGAGCCTCTGGTCCCCGCCGCCTCTCTATAGTTTTGGAGGTTCAAAATGCGCTTAACCTACAGAACGGCAAAAATAACCTACAAATCGCTCTTTGGCTACAGTCTGGTGATTATCGCGCTGCTGATTGTGGCGGTGCCGGTTTTTGCCACAAACAACTCCGGGGTCAATTTGCTGGATTTTTCCCGCAGCGTCGAAGCCAACAATTCACCCCAAACGGCCCGTGCCCTGACCAAAGGGGTGAATGTCAACCACCTCAATCCCGGCGAAGAAGATTGGTATACCTACAGTCGCAGCAGTTTTGAAGATCCCAACTTCTCCTGGATTTCGCTGGCGATGCGCTTTGAAAGTGAGGCGGTAATTAGCCGGGAACAGGCCAATTTTGAGATCCTGGCCCAAAAACAAGCTGGCTCGTGGTTTCAAACGCCGGCGGCTCCAGAAGACATCCTAGGCACGGGCTTGCCCTCTCCCCTCAAAACCGCCAATCAGAATTTGAACGCCTTTTTCTGGACAGGCGAAGTTACCGACCAGGAAGTTTATTACGTGCGCGTCTTCAACCAATCGCCCTTTGGCCTGAATTACACCTTAGAGGCCAAAGCCGAGCAACCGGCCGTCTCCGGGGCCACCCCGGCCAGCCTCAACTCGGCCATGAGCGAAGCTGAAGCCTTGAATGTCCGGCAGCTCAGTTGGACTCTGACCGCCCAGGCTGTCGGCAAGATGAGCGCCGACGAAGCGGCTGCCTGGATGCAGCAGGCCCAGACCGTCGGCTGGCTGGTGACCGCCGGGACAACTGTGACCGACGCGCCCCGGCCCAACCAAGCTGACCCCAAACTTTTGTGGAAATTAACCGCGCAGGCCATCGCCGGATTGGATGCCGAGGCAGCCGCCCGCTGGCTCAATCAAGCCGACTCGCTCGGCTGGCTGGCGATCCCGCTGAACACGCTCAAAAACCCCGCCCTCGACCTCAGCCCAACCGAGACGGGTGGCGGCAGCGGGGGAGATAACGGGGGCAACGTTCAACCGGCTCCGGCCATGCCCACGCCGCCTGACGAAACCTATACCCCGGTCAACATTTATCCCAATAATCCTCTAGATTTTAACTTGCAGCAGGTCAACAGCGGTCGTTTGGCCCCCTACGGTGAACATTGGTACAGCCTGCTGCGGGATGATCTGGACAAAAACAAAATCGAAAATATGGCCCTGACCATGTTCACGACCCCCAGCGACGGCTTTATTGACAGCCGGGTCAACTTTGAAATCTTCCCGGCCAGCCAATACCAAATCTGGGCTCGCGGCGATGCCGATTACCTGGAACACTTGGGGCTGGGTCAGTGGGTTTCTCGTGATAACGATACCCGCACCGGCGAGCGTCTCTGGTCCGGCTCGCTGGTAGACGGCGACCGCTACCTCATCAAGGTCAAAAATAGCTCGCCGGAAGTGGTCGATTATTATCTTTTCCCCGGCGACATCAAAAACGCCGAGCTGGGTAATCCGACCCTGATTCGAGCCAACAGCGAGGCCGGGCGCATCCCTTATAACCCCTCGCCGCCAACTCGCCCCAGCCTCCCGCCGGTTCCCGGAGCTGCTCCGCCCGAGGCAATTGACTTAAAAATAGGTGTCACCAAGGGCAAGTTGCAAGCCGGTCAGGAGATCTGGTACAAGTTTTACTATCGCGACTCCTATAACGAAACTACCCCGCAGCACGACTTTAAGCTATTTTTGACCAGCACCCCACTCGACGATATCCGCGCCCGCCACACCGATTTTGCCCTTTATGCCGGCAATCAACTCCAAATCTGGACCCGCGGCACAGTGGACAAGCTCGAACCTTTTGGTACGAGTTCACCCTCACCCTACCCCACCGAGGATGTCAGAAGTTTGCAGGTATTGTGGAACGGCCAATTGAGGGAAGAGCAGGTCTACTACCTCAAAGTATACAACCACGACATCGGACCGCTGGAGTACAAGCTGGAAGTGCAGGGTGGACCGTAAAACAGTAGACTTTTAGATAGTGAAACCTCGCCTTAATCACGGCGAGGTTTTTTGTTTGATTAAACCAGTCTATTCTTCGCATCTGTGCGGCTTCATGGTAAAATAGGCCGCACACAGCAAATCCATCTTCACAAGAGGTTAGGTCTATGACTCGCAAAACTCTCGGTTATGTGAAACTGATTTGGCATTGCCCTAACTGCGGCTCGCGCAATCCCGGCCCCCAAAAAATCTGCTCCAACTGCGGCACACCTCAGCCAGACAACATAAAATTTGAGCAACTGCCTCAGACTGAGCTGGTTACTGATGAGGCCGAAATTGCCCAGGCCAAGGGCGGCCCGGACGTGCATTGTTACTACTGCGGCAGCCGTAATCCGGCTACGGCCAAAGTTTGTAGCCAATGCGGGGCTGATTTAACCCAGGCCACTGCCCGTGAGAGCGGCCAGGTATTGGGCGCGCAGCAAACCGGGCCGGCCCAGCCCATCGAATGTCCCTCGTGCGGCAAGCCCAACGAACCCAACGCCTCCAGGTGTGTTCAATGCGGGGCGATGCTGACCCAACCCCAACCCACTCCACCCCAACCCGTCTCGCCGCCACTCACTGCCCCCACCGCCAAAAGTGGTATGCCTCTCTTCGCCATTATCGGGGGCGCGGTGCTGCTGTTGGTCATCGGCCTTTGTATCACTTTCTTCGTCCTGTCAAGCCGCACTACTGATATCACCGGTCAAGTCGACACAGTTTCTTGGGTGCGCCGGATTCTGGTGCAGCAACTGGTGCCCGTGTCCGGCCAAGCCTGGCGCGATGAAATTCCCGTGGGGGCGGTGGTGGGCAGTTGCAGCGAACGACAGCGCGGCACCGAGAGTCGCTTCACCGGCCAGACGCGCGAAGTTTGCGGCACGCCTTATACGGTGGATACCGGCACCGGATTTGGCGAGGTGACTCAGGATTGTGAAACCGAGAAAGTTTATGAGGATGTGCCAGTTTATGATAATTATTGCAGCTACACCGCTACCGTCTGGCAGACGGTCGACGGCCCCACCCTGACCGGCAGCGATCTGAACCCGCGCTGGCCCGAAGCCAACCTGGTGAGCCTCAATCAGCGCGAGGCCGGCCGAGAAGAAAGTTACAAAATTGTCTTTGAAGCGGATGGCAAAGCTTATACCTACACCACCAGTGATTTTAACGAGTTTCAACGGTTTCAGCCTGGCAGCCGCTGGACGTTGAAGGTCAATTCTTTCGACGTTGTCACCTCGGTTGAACCGCGACAGGGCCAGTAATCGTTATGCCCAAGTTCTCCCTAAAGTCGATTTGACAAAAAATATTTTTGGTGATAAAGTCGTTCCCGAAGAAATTGTCATACAACCTTACAACCTTATCATATCACAACCACCTTATTTGTTCCTGCCTGAAGAACCTGGTTACTTTGGCTGTTGCGACCTATTTTGACATATTAGAACGTCATGGTAGCATGGGCGTGTTGATTCGTCCCTTTCTTTTTTATCTACGAGAAAGGAGGAACATAACCCAAAGATAAAGTAACCCCTCATGAATTACCCTAACCATATTTACAAGCTGTAACAGGTTATTTACTTACCATTATCTCTGCAAGGAGGAGATTATGAAACATTTTGTCTGGATGACAGTCATTATTTTGACCCTGGCCCTGGTAGCGGCTCAATGTGGCGCAGCCCCGGCAACCCAACCCGCCGAAGAAAAACCCGCCGCCCAAGCTCCAGCAGCCACTGAAGAACCTGCGGCCACCGAAGAACCTGCGGCTGAAGCCCCAGCCACCGAAGCCCCGGCTGCCGACTCTGGCGACGCCGCTAGCAAGTACCAAATTCCGGCCATTGAAGAAGGCAAGTTTAACGTGGCTTTTGTCTATGTTGGGCCCCACGATGACGGTGGCTGGTCTCAGGCGCACGACGTTGGCCGCATGTATGTCGAAGAGAATGTGGAAAATGTCCATACCGCTTATGTTGAAAACGTCGCCGAAGGCGCTGACGCCGAGCAGGTGATTCGCTCGCTGGCCCGCAAAGGTTTTAATGTGATCTTCACTACCTCTTTTGGCTTCATGGACCCCTCCGAAGCCGTGGCCAATGAATTTCCTGACGTGAATATCATTCACCTCACCGGTTTCAAAACCAACGGGGAAAACTTTGGCAACCTCATGGGTGCGATGGAAAATATCAAATATCTGGCCGGGATGCTGGCCGGGGCGCGGGCCAAGGTCGATGGCAACCCCAAATTAGGGTATATCGCTACCTTCCCCATTCCTGAAGAATTGCGTCTGGGCAACGCCTTTGCCCTGGGCGCCCAGAAAACTTGCCCTGAATGTAAGGTGGATGTGCGCTGGATCTTCACCTGGCACGATCCCATTGTGGAAAAAGAGGCAGCTAAATCCCTCTTTGATGGTGGCGCTCAGGTGGTGATGACCGGCGCAGATACACCCGCTCCCGCCGAGGCCGCGCCCGCAGGCAAATGGGGTATCACATACGACTACTCCGGCAACTGCAAGGTTGACGCCTGCTTGACCTCGATGTACTGGAACTGGGGGCCGATTTACGCCAAAATTGTGGAAGATTCTAAAGCCGGTACCTGGAAGGGCGGCTACGAATATTTCGACGGCGACTCCGGCGGCTTGGGCCTCTACGGTTTTATGGAAGGTGAAACACCCCAGCCAGGGATTAAGGACTTGCCCGAAGCCGATGTGCAGCTTGTCCGTGACACACTGGATAAAATGCTCAAAGGTGAATTCACCCGCTTTGACGTATTTAAAGGCCCCATCAAAGATAATCAAGGTAATGTCATTTTACCCGAAGGCCAGAGCCTAGAACAGGCCGACCTGGACGGCTTCCAGCAGTTTGGCAGCCCCTGCAAAACCTGCATGTACTGGTGGAATGAAAACATTACGGCTGAGCTGCCCAAATTGGAATAGTGGTTATCGTTTTTTCGCGGTGTATATTTTTTGTTGAGGCGACCTTGTGGTCGCCTCAACAAAATGAGCAAGCCAACTCTTTTTCAACGGAAAGGGGGCAAGGCCCAACAGTGCTTGTGTAGCTCAGTGTCGAGCGGACCAAACCTGAGCGTGGCCTTGCCCTTTTGTGTAATAACCAGCCCGCAGACCCAATAACCGTCCTTGCTGCCAAAAATCTCTGTTTTGTCATAAGGAAGCTGCGATGTCTCAAACTCCCTATGCAGTTGAAATGAAAGATATTGTCATCCGTTTTCCCGGCGTGTTGGCCAATGATCACGTCAATTTTACGCTGAAGCCGGGTGAAATCCACGCCTTATTGGGTGAAAATGGCGCGGGCAAAAGCACCTTGATGAATGCCCTCTCAGGGTTATACAAACCAACCTCAGGCACCATCAAGATTAATGAGCAGATTGTTCATTTTAACTCCCCCAAAGATGCCATTGCCAGAGGCATTGGCATGGTCCACCAGCATTTTATGTTGGTACCCACCCAAACTGTGACCGAAAATATTCTGCTGGGTTTGGATAAACCCCGCTTTTTTCTAAATCTACCGGCCTACGACCAACAGATTTTGGCTTTGCAGGAGCAGTTCGGTCTGCGGGTTGACCCCACCGCCAAAATCTGGCAGCTTTCGGTGGGTGAGCAGCAGCGAGTGGAAATTCTCAAAACCCTCTATCGCGGGGCCAATATTTTGATTATGGATGAGCCAACCGCCGTGTTGGCCCCCCAGGAAATTGACGATTTGATGGCCACGATGCGCTCGATGGTGGCTAAGGGCAAGTCCATTGTTTTTATCAGTCATAAACTTCAGGAAATAACCGCTGTGGCCGACCGGGTAACGGTCCTGCGCAAGGGCAAAGTTACCGCAGAGGGGATAAGCATGGAGGGCCTGACCAAAGCCGATTTGGCCCGGCTGATGGTGGGGCGCGGCGTTGTTTTTATGGTCAAGAAAAAGCCGCAACAGCCCGGCGAGGTGGTTTTGTCCATGCAAAATGTTGTGGCTGAAAACGATAAGGGGTTACCCGCCCTGCGAGGCATCTCCCTCGAGGTTCGCAGCGGTGAGATTTTAGGCATCGCTGGCGTGGCCGGTAACGGCCAGAGCGAGTTGGCCCAGGTAATTACCGGCCTGCGGCCCTGTGCCGGCAGTATAAAAATTAGCGGCGAAGTGGTCAGTAATCAACCCCCTATTACGGCCATCCGCTACGGCGTGGCTCACATTCCCGAAGACCGCAGCAAAGTGGGCACCGCTCCCAATATGAGCATCACCGAAAATACCATCCTCAAAAATTACCGCCAGGAGCCAATCGGTGACGGCTGGACCATCAATTTTACCCGCGCCCATCAACATGCGGAACAATTAAAGGAAAGATACAATATTTTAGCGCCAAATGTAGACATCCCGGCCCGAAAACTCTCTGGAGGAAATCTGCAAAAAGTGATTTTGGCCCGCGAGATTTCGGCCAAACCCAAGTTGATGGTAGCCGTGCAGCCCACCCGCGGCCTGGACGTTGGCGCGATTGAAGCGATCCAGACCCTACTGCTGGAGCAGCGCGAAGCAGGCGCTGCGATTCTGCTGGTCTCGGAAGAATTGGAAGAGCTGCTGGCCTTGAGCGACCGCCTGGCTGTTATTTTTGACGGCAAGATCATGGGCATCGTCCCCACCGATGAAGCCGATATCAACGAAATCGGGTTGATGATGACCGGCAGCAAAATAAAAGCAGCCACGTAGGATAGTGGGTCGTATCAGAATTGCGGCCAACTCCTCAGTTTAAGAAGGGATAAGAACAGCACATGTCAACATCGACCACATCTGAAGGTAAAAGTGCTTGGCCATGGCCCTACACGCTCAGCATGGAAAAACGGATTGAAGATGTTCCTAAATGGCTACCCGCGGCTACCTCCATCGGCTCGGTGGTGCTGGCTTTTATCATCAGCGGCTTGATTCTCAACTTGATCGGGGGGCAGCCGCTAAAGGCAGCCCAATTCGCTTATCAAGCCACTTTTGGCAGTTGGCCTGTTTTTTCCGATACGTTGGTTAAAGCAACGCCGTTGATTATGGTGGGACTCGCGTGTGCGGTCGCTTTCAAAATGAAGCTGTGGAATATTGGCGCTGAAGGACAATTTTACGCCGGTGCTTTTGGGGCCAGTTTGGTGGTCTTGGTGCCGTTGCTTCCTGCCGGCAGCCCTAAAGTTGTGGTAATTGGGGCGATGATGATCATGGGCATGTTGGGGGGAGCCATCTGGGCGTTTGTGCCGGGTTATCTAAAAGCCCGCTTCCAAATCAACGAGATTATTACCACCTTGATGCTCAACTACATTGCTATTTTATGGAATAATTTCTGGATTTTTAATACCTGGAGTGATGCCGGCTTTCAAATGACCCCGACTTTTGATAAATCGGCCTGGCTGCCTCGCCTGGCTGATTATGCCCGCGAGTATCGGGCATTTTCCGGGATCACCCTACATTTGGGCGTGGTTTTTGGTTTGGCGGCAGCGGTTGTGGTCTGGTGGATTTTGGAACGAAGCCGCTGGGGGTACGAAATAAAACTCATCGGCGATAACCCCCACGCGGCCCGTTACGCCGGAATTAACATTGTGCGCAATATTGTCCTGGTGATGATGCTCTCCGGGGCGCTGGCCGGCCTGGCCGGCATGTCAGAAATCAGCGGGGTGGTCCATCGCCTGCAAGAGCGTATTTCACCCGGTTATGGCTTTACCGGTATTATTGTCGCCTGGCTGGCCAAGCTGAATCCCTTTGCCGTTATTTTGGTTTCGATCCTCTTTGGCGCGCTCATCCTGGCCGGCCGCGAGATTCAACCTTCGGGGCTGCCACTGATGTTGCAGGGCATCATCCTGTTCATGGTTATTAGCAGCGACGTTTTGCTGCGCTACAAAATTCGCCTGGAGAAGCGTGGGGCGTGAAACGTAAGGCGTGACCACGTTTCACGCCTTATAATGTCATAATTCTGGTAGGAAGGATCAAGAAATCCTATGAATCCAATTATCATTCTCCACGCCGGGCTGGCGACAGGGACAATTTTACTTTTTGCCGGGATTGGCGAAATTTTTTCCGAGCGGGCCGGCGTGCTCAACCTGGGCGTTGAGGGAATGATGCTGGTGGGCGCGATGACCGGTTTTAGCGTCTCTCTGGCCACCGGGAATCCCTGGTTGGGTCTGGCCCTGGCCATGCTGGCCGCCGGACTGCTGAGTTTGCTGCACGGATTGGTGACGATCCATTTTCAGGCCGACCAGGTGGTCAGCGGTTTGACCTTAACCTTTCTGGGGACGGGTCTGGCTCTGGTTTTTGGCGAGGGCTTAACCGGCAAAAATCCCCCCCTGATTCCCAACTTCGATATTCCCGGCCTGGCCCTCATCCCCTGGATTGGGCCCATTTTTTTTGAAGACCACAGTTTGCTGGTTTATCTGGGCTACCTGATGACGCCGCTGGCCTGGTATTACATCCACAAGACCCGGCCCGGCATGCACCTGCGCGCTGTGGGCGAAAAGCCGGAGGCCGCCGACACGATGGGCATCAACGTTTATCGGCTGCGCTATTTTTACGTGTTTGTCGGCGGCTGCCTGGCCGGCCTGGCCGGGGCGACCATCAGCCTGTCGGTCTCGCCGGGCTGGTACAGCGCCCAAACCACCTCCGGCCAGGGTTGGATTGCCATCGGCCTGGTGATTTTTGCCCAGTGGGACCCCTTCCGAGCGGCGCTTGGCGCTTATCTTTTTGGTGCGCTGCGCCGGGGCATTCTGGATCTACAGGGACCGCCGACGTTATTTGGTTTTACCAATCCGCTCTTCATCAACTCCAACTGGGGCTTCTTCCTGCAAATGACCCCTTACATACTGACCATCATTGCCCTGATTGTAGGCTCACAAGCAGCAGCCAGAAAACGCCTCGGCGCACCGGCGGCTTTGGGCGTGCCTTACATTCGCGGGGAGCGAGGCTTATAAACTGCCAGGAAGATAAAAATAGTTGTCGCACGAAAGAGATAGTCTTGGACCCACCGAGAAGGGGTACGGCATCTCTTTCGTGCTTTTTTATTTCAAAGCTTTCCCTTAAAATTTGAGAAATGTATCTGCTGGAGCCTATAATGCCACTGACACCTTTTGACGCCTGCATCTCGGTAGATATAATTTCCGATTGTTCTGTCAACTCAAAAATGACTATTTTTGACCGTTTAACGGTGAGGATAACCGTAATGAAATTACTTCGATTCTTGTTTGGCCCCGTGCTATTGATGAGCGTGAGCCTGGCTGCCTGCCAATCGGCTGCGCCCGCTCCCCTTCCTGCTCCGACGGCTACCCCCGTCTCTTTTTTGACTCAGCCCGAACCGACTGTGACTCAAGTTGAAGCAGCCATCATTCAGGCCACCCCGCTCCCGCCCACGGCGACGACTGCACCCACCCTTATACCGGAGCCAACGGCAACCAATACCCTGGTGCCAACTGCCACTACCGAACCCTCACCCACCCCGGAACCTGCGCCCATGGTGACAGTGCCCGATAGTTCAAGCACGGCGATCAATGTGCGCTCCGGGCCGGGGGTTGATTACCCGGTGCTCGATCAGTTCAAGCCAGGTCAGAGTGCCCCGGTGACGGGTCGCAATGCCGAGCAAAGCTGGTGGCAGGTCAACCTGGCCGACAATAGTTTGGGGTGGGTCTTTGGCGAACTGGTAACCGTATCGGGCGCTGAGGAGGGTATTCCGGTAGCTGAAGCACCGCCGCCCCCGCCGACGGCAACGCCACAGGCTCAGGCTGAGGCTCAGGCTAAGGAAGAGGGAGGCGACGAGGAGTCGCAAACACCGGAGGATTTAGAAGGACAACTGCGCTGCGGCAAAGATTTCTGCGTGACCTATCAAGCAATGGTGCCTATCTGGGAAAATGGCGGCTGTATCGGCAACCATAGCATTTACGTAACGGTGCTGCAAGGTCCGCCCCCGGGCACGCCGATGGATGGCGTGGTTATCGGCGATACCTTCAACAATATCGAGGTCGCTTCCGGCGACAAAGGGCCGGGCACGGCTGAGGTCACGCTCTGGATGAACAGCATGTCTTTAAAGGTCAAACGCCATATTGACGGCACGCCCTTCACCAGCGAGGAAAGCTACAGCTTTACCTCGCACGACGAGCTAATCCCCGCTGAGGTGTTAGCCGCCAACGGCTACTGTGACGGCAGCGTCGAGAAGTGCCGCTGGGCCCAGCAAAATAACCAGGTTTGCCGGGGGCACTACTCCTACCGGGTGACGTTTCATAAGTTTGATTAAGACTCTATCCGCAGATTCAGCGTAAACGAAGTAGCTTTTGACCCGGTTTGAGGGGGTGACTTTTGGGAAAATTTTTGAGGGCTAAATTCCCTATATAACAGGTACTTTTACCGCTTTCCTCAACCCTGTCTCTATTGTATGCTATTATAAAAATATTTAAAGAGAGGGATTTTTTATTACTTATGTCAAACCACAATCAAGCCGTACATCATACCACTACCAAGAAAGTAGCAAGTGCAGGACGAGTTGGGTGGGAGTTTGAGTGCCCCACCTGCGGTTATCGAGCACGCTACATCTCACCTTCTGCCTCTGGCCCACAGCAGCTTGAGATTTTGTATATTGGTGATCCTCAAGCCCGTCACATAAGTAACCAGGCTCAAGGGCAGCTTGTCAAGGCCTGGGCGGTCGCCGTTATAAATGAAGATGACGATGATGAAGCCTGGCTAACTCCTGAACTACGGCAACAAATGGAAGAACTCCTGAAAGATGTGGATATGGGGGACTGGGGGCGATACCTGTGACCGATCTGACCTGGCCGGCCGCCTTATCTTCCTTGCTGAATAAGGCGCCGGCCTCCGGCCTGGCCAGATTAAGCCTCCACGCGAATGATTGGTCCTTGTGCGTGTGCAGCAGCCTCACCGGGCGGAAGTAATTCGGCCACCAGATACAATTGGTAGCGCCCGGGGTTAGGGGTAGCAAAATCCTGTTGAATTTCATAAGTCAAGTTTCCGGGCGTTAGCTGGCCAGGATATGAGCTAACTAACTCCGGCTGGTTGGTTTGGGTATTAACCAGGTAGAGTTCCACCCGAAATGGTAACTGGTCAGCAGTCAGCCACAACGCCATTGGGTCGGACAGGCTCAAGTGGCTTTTGGCCCGCAGGACGCCCGGAATGTGTTGCCCACCGACCAGAACCGGCGACTTTACCTCGGACACCGATAGGCCCGTTAGTTCAAGGATTGTTGCTTCGGCGGAAACCGGCGGTGAGGTCGGTAATTCAGCCGGCAGCGGCACTTTGACCGGGGTTTCTGGTTCGGGTGGGAGCGGCAAGTTCGCCTGGGTCAACATCCACTTGAGCAGTTGCTCGGTAGCCAAACCCTCCCACTGGGTCGATGTACCCACCTGAGAGTGATGCGCTTTTGTTTGCAGCCGTTCCTCGCCCCCTTCACTGATGGCATAACCAAATGAGACAAAAAAGTCGGCCAGCTCTCGCCAATTCACCTGGGGCGCTTCGCCAGCGTTCTGCTCTTGGCGCTCCTTCATACGCTCTTCTGGGCGTGCCGAAAGTTCGTCTGTTTCGGGGTGAAGGGTCTCCGACTCGCTCTGAGCTTGAGCCAAGGCGCGAGCCTGGCCAATCCAGTTGTCCCGCTCAATGCGCTGAACGGATATAAAGGGTAGCCTCGCTTTGAGCAAGTCGGCCAAGTTTTCGGGGGTGAAATCAGCTAACTGGCTGAAGTGATTGATATTTAAGCGATACAAGACCTCCGCAGTTGAACGGCCAATGCCTTTGATTTTCTGCAAATCATCTTGAGGCTTGGGTAAATTTTCCAAATTTTGGTCTAATTCATCCATGTATTCCGTCACCTTTCCGGCTTCAGATAAAGGCCGATCGCCGCCAGTTTGTTTTTTAACCCGACTCTCTGGCCAGGGCTTTGAGGATACAGGCACAGGTAACGCCATCACGCCAGTTGACATATCAGTTCTCCTTCCGGTTAAGGACCAAGTCTTACCGTGACTTTGACCACTTCCGCCGTCATCCTTCATTGGATTAATCACTCAAGACGATAGTCGGCGATAATTACGCGCACGGGAATACCGTCAATTTCCGTAGGTAGATCTAGCTCCGACTCGGCTTCGGGCCGGCGTAAATGAACGCGCAGCACAATAGGCCGGGTGGGCGCATTATCCTGCGGATCATAACCCAGGTCAATTAGACTGACGGCAGGATGATTGAGCCACTGCGCAGCTAACTTGTCTCGGGCCTGGCGGGCGCGCTCCCAAAACTCAGTGTCTTGTGAGGCCATCAGCTACACCTTGACCGCTGCCAAAGGTTGCGCCAAAGCAGTCCTGGCGCGTTCCACCCGTTCAACTGCGGGGGCAATCTCAACATTAAGCGCCCCCAGCACCGGGGGCATGGCCATAGCCAGGGCGGTTTCGGGATCGTCGTAACCGGCAAAGTGCAGCGCAACTGCTTTCTGTGTCGCCTCTTCTAGCCACCAAGAACCCGAGTCACCGCCGCGGCTGACCTCGTCGTGACCGGCTACCGGCACGATGCGCTGCACATATTTTATTTTGCGCCACAAGCCGCCGTAATAAATCGGGTACTCGCCCTCGACGCCGTCAATCATGCCAACGGTGACACCGGAGCCGCGCCCCGATTTGACCACCCGCATACCCAGCGCGGGCGTCGCCACGCCTGAAACACGGCCAATATCCAATTCTTCATTGAGCCACGGGCGGTCTCCGGTCAGCTTGGCTACGGCGGCATCGATGCCCTGGTTCATCGCATCCCGTTCCAGTCGGGCAATGGTGTGCCGAAGTCGACCGCCGTCAACATAAGCTGGCTGGTATATACGCAGCCCCCTAGGAGCATAGGCCGACTCGGCCAGCACATGCCAATTGCTTAGAACCATCTTTTCGCCCGTCAGCCGGTCGGCCACAATACCGCCCAAAGTGCCGTAGGAATTGAAAGACCACTCATTAGCGATGCTGACCCCACCTTGTAGTGGACTGAAGACCCGGTCACGAGCCGAAGGTTGAGGCGAGTGGGCGGGCCATTGCAGGGGGTAGATACTTTCCACGAAATCTACAATAGGAAAAGGGATGCGATTTTTGTCAATGACCAATTCCGGGTTGCTGGCGGCAAAGGACTCAAAAACTGCCTCGCGTGGTTTGTAGCGCACGTGGATCCGAACCGCCAATTCCTCGGTCATTTCGCTTTCTTTTATCCGCCAGCCCACATCAATCAACGTTACTCTGGGATTAAATAGATAATGGGCAGCGGCCAGGTCACGCGCCCGCGAGGCAGCTCTAAATGTTTGCGACGGGACAGGTTGCATCAGCCTGCTCCTTTCTTTACATAAAATCGGGCAATAGGTAAACTCAGCAGATCCAAATTTCGAAAGGAACCGCATCTGAGGATGCTGGTTCCTCAATTTTGGATCTACTAGGACTTACCAGTCTCAAGACCAGAATCTCGAGACTGGTAAGATGAACCTTTCGCCAAGAGATGACTTTAGCCCGGCTTTGGGTCAGATTTGTACGCCCAGGATTAGAAACCCGGCTTTTTGAAAAAACCGGGTTTCTACATCTGTTGGAGCGCATCCCTCCGCTTTACTCGCGATAGACCAGGAAGCGGGCCGGAATCTCAAACTGCCAATGTGGGCCAGCGGGCGGCAGGCCCAAGAAGGGCGGCTCGAGATCAAAGTCATAATGCCAGGTGCTAAAGGCGGCAAAGGGTTGGGCCATGGTGGTAATGTCGGCAGTGAGGGTCACCTCAAACAGGTTGGGGTTAGGGCCGGGGTCGGCCGGCACAAACCACCAGGGGAAGTAACTAATGACCGGCGCCGGAGAGGCGAGGGTACCCACAAAGGGGGGAACAACCGGCGAGTCAGGCCCATCGGTCACAGTCGAAAGATTCATTGCCTCAAAGCGCACCCGATAATCCCTGTCGCCCAGGACAATCGTACCCGGCAGGCTGCCACCGGGACCGTTGGCCGGGTTGATCCACATCACGCCCAGCATCAAAGTCCACTCGCCCGCTCTGATGATCTTGTTGGGAAGATAGGGCGGATAGCCAATAAACTGCAAAGGGCCAGCCGTCAGCAGATTCCAATATTGGTATCCTCCCGGCAGTTGAGGCGCTCCCGCTTCGGGCCTGGCCTCAGCCATGCGCTGCACGTAAGCTTCGGTGCGTTCGGTCAGCATGGCCATGTAGTTATCAATAAAGCGCTGCGCCTTTTCTTGAATCTCGGCCGGTACTTCAACCTCCACAGGTTTGGCTCGGACCACCAATTCTTCCACCGGAGCGACTTTTTCCGCTACTCTCGTTGCCATTGTTTCCTAACTCCTTTCTTTGTAAAAATTGAGTTTTGTTGGGTTGAGCGCTCAACCTATTACAGGCCACCTTTCAGTATAGCCGATTGCACTCAATTTTGACTCAATTTTCACTCAAAAAGGCAGCATTTTAATGGGCCAGGGCCAAACTTCTGTCTATCTCAGTCATCAGGTCGTAGAAGGTTTGAATTTTCACCGAGGGGACCACATTCAATTCCGCCTTAAGCGCCTGGGCACAAAGCTGATACTGTCGTACCGCCAGAGGGCGCTGGCCCTGGGCCTGGTAGCATTGCATAAGGCGATAATGGGCCTCTTCGTGGCATTTGTCTTTGGCCAGGATTTTCTGACACAGAGCTATGGCTGCAGCGGTGTCGTCTTCCTGCCGGTAGTACTCACTCAAACGATCAGCCAGATCGAGATAAGTGTGAAATAGGCGCTCTCGCAGTAGAGCCGTCCAGTCGTCGTATAAATCCTCTTCCAAAAAGTCACCCTGATAAAGACCTTCAGCCTGGTTATATTCTGCCGCTGCTTCAGCTAATTGTCCGGCAGCCTCCAGACGCCGGCCCATCTGCGCGTGCCGCTCAAATTCTTTGAAGTCAACCCAAAGCTTCACCTCTGGATTGAGCAAATAGCAGTCATTTTCAAATCGAATGAGTTGAACATCTGCCCAACCCCGTTTCAACGTCTGCCGCAAGCTGTAGATAGCCTGGTGAAGGTTGCGGCGAGCCGCTTCGGCGTCGGCCTCGGGCCAGAAAACGTCCATTAAAATATCTTTGGCTACCGCCATCCCGACGTGCGCGACCAGATACTTGAGAATAGCTTGCCCCTTCAGGCTTTGCCACTCGGTAATGGGTTGCTTGTTTTGCCAGACCTGAAATGGTCCCAGGCAGTAGATAACAAGCGCAGCGGCAGGCGATTTTTCCTCTGTAGCCACCTCGCCGGGGGCGGCTATAGGCGAGGCAACTCTTTCAACAGGGTGAGCAAGCGGCGGCTCTGGAGTTGGCCGAGGTGCTATTTGTGCAGGAGATGGAGAAGTTGAGCCCCACCCCAGCACGCTCTGCAGGCGCTGCCACAAGCTACGGAAGGTGGCTGATTCTGGGGTATTGAGGGCGACTGGACTCAACTCGATGGGCGGGGGGGTAGCCGAGGTGGCTGGTCGCGCCTGGACCTTGAGTAAGCCCCTTTCGCCGACGAGTTCAAGGATAGTGTAAAGTTGTTGCCTCAAGATTTGCTCTCGCCCGCTGGCTTCTTCGTAAGCCTGCCAATACCATTCAGCCCCCGCCTGACATTGGTCGCAGGCCAGGCAAATCTGGCGAATAGCGGCCAAGATCTCGGCGAGGATCACATTACCGCTTTGCTTATTCTCTATTTCTACTTTGTGGAGGAACTCAGCGACCAATTTGTACTGAGCCTCCTTGAGCAGTTCGCAGGCTCTAGGCCAGTCAGCTTGACTTTCGGCTGGCTGCATCAGGCCTGGTTTGTCTCTGGTCACAATGGCCATATTTCCCCCACCCACTTGGACAAGTTTATCCAACCGTTGTGTTCGGGCCGGCTTTTTACAAATAAAGTCCGGACAGCAACATAGCTCACCCAACAGCCTGCCAGCGATGACCACCTGGCTCTGTTACATATTTGATTTAGCCGTTTAGATCAGTAAGAGGATGATAAAAGGTGCAATAACTGTGGCAAAAAAGAGAAGGAATCTATCTGGAGCGAATTATTAAGAGTGTTAACACCATTATAACATAGAAAATGAATTTGTGAGCTTTCAGTTTAATTGCAAAATAATTCGGCTTTGCAATAATTTGACAGCCTGGAGGTAAAAATGACAGCCAGGCTTGCTTGAAAAATTTCTAAACGCTGGTTACAATATATTATGTCATTGTTGTCGAGGACCGAGGGAGGCTATGGTGAAGAAAAATAGTTCAGCCAGCAACGTTGCTCTAGATAGGTTCACCTCGCAAAAGGGTCTGTCGCCCCCTGCTTACCATTCCATAGCCGTCAGGTCCAGCCGGCAGCAATCCCAGGTTTACCCTCCAGTAGCTTTGAAGCACACCTCTCACTTTCGTCAAGCCAATTTTCTCCGCCTCATCCTTTTCCTTAGCCTTAGTCTCAGCCTTATTGCTTATCCCCCCAATGCTCACGGACAAGAATCTCCCATCAAAGCCTCGGTTAACCGCACCCACTTTTCCACCGATGAACTGGTCATTTTGACGGTGACGGTGGCCGATGATTCGGCCTTGCAACCCCGGCCCATCTTACCCCAATTGGACGGGCTGGCCGTGGTAGACCTGGACATTTCCACCGATGTGAGCGTGGTCAACGGCAAAATTCATACCGAGGTGACCTATACCTACCGCTTGCAGCCGCGCCGCACGGGTACGCTGACCATTCCGCCGGTAACGGTCAAAATTGACGACCAACTTTACAAGGCTGCTCCCATCTCGATTGAGGTGAGCCAGGGCGCGCCGCCTGCGCCTTCGGCGGGCAATGCGGCGGTCAGACCGGCCAACATGACCCCCCCGGCGGCGTTGAAGGGCCAGGACTTTTTCATCGAGGCTCAGGTGGACCATCCCAAACCCTACTTAGGCCAGCAGATTATCTACACCTTCCGTTTTTATCAGGCTATTCAGGTCTATCGCCAGCCGCAGTACGACGGACCGCTGTTCATCGGCTTTGAGACCATGGGGCTGCCGGTGCGGGAATACAACCTTGATGCTGATGGTCGGACCTATTTGATCAGCGAAATTCGCACCACCCTGTTTGCCAAAAGCGTCGGCAGTATTACCATTGGTCCGGCCCGGCTGATGTTTCCTGGCAATATTTATGAAGAGCCGGTGGAGCTTTATACCGAGCCGGTCACGGTGGAGGTCAAGCCGCTGCCAGGAAATGCGCCGCCGCAATTCAGCGGGGCGGTGGGTCTGTTCAAAATTGAAAGCTCTTTCAGCCCGCAGGTGGCCGTCGTCAACCAGCCCTCAACCTTTTTGGTGGCCGTGAGCGGCGTCGGCAATATTCCGCTGCTGCCGGAACCGATCTGGCCCAATTTAGCCGGCTGGCGCATGTACGACTCCCTCTCCAGCCTAACCACGGATACAAAGGAAGATGGACTGATGACCGGCACGCGAGTGTTTGAACGCCTGGTTGTGGCCGACCAGGTGGGCGATTTTACCATTCAGCCGGCCAAGTTTGTTTACTTTGACCCGATTGCCGCCGAATATCACACCATCTCCAGCCAACCTTTAACGGTTAAAATTATCCCGGCGCCCACCCCGGAGCCGACAGCCGCCGGTACATCGACGCCAACTCCGGCCCCAGTGGCCGCCCTGACGGCGACCACACCCATGCCGGTCAATCCCGAAGTGAATCCAGGTTTGCTGGTTTCACCGACTACGATGCCGTGGCTTACCTTGCCGGTACTGCTGGCCTTGGTGGTCGGCCTGTGCGGAGCGCTGCCGCTGGCCGCTGCGCTGGGAGCAGGGGGGGTGTGGTGGTGGCAGCGACGCCACCCGGCGTCCCTATCTGCGCCCAAGCCGCACCGGGAGGTTAAGGCCTTACGTCAACCTCGTCACAGCCTTCATCCCAGCCTGGCCGCAGCCATGCGCGGCACCGACGATAATTACAAGGTGATCAGTCAGGCCCTGCAAAGTTACCTCAGCGCAGCCCTGAAAATCCCGGTGAATGGACTGACTCGCACCGAGTTGGCTCGCCGCTTACGTGAGCGCGGTCTGAGTGAAGGGTTGGTCGAGCGCCTGGAAGCCTGCCTGGCCCAAAGTGAAATGGGCCGCTACGGTCCGGTCACGGCTGATGCCGGTTGGGGGCTGATGGCTGAGGCCGAGGCGCTGCTGCGGGAGTTGGATGGGGCATTGAACGTTGAAAGTTGATCATTTGCCAAATGAATGACTTGCTAAAGAAGTTAACCGGCGGCGACCGGCGCTCAATCGGGCGGTCTGAGGAGGTAGTGGCTGAGGTTTTGGCCGACCCGGCGCTGTTTCCGCTGGTTTTTGAGGGCATGCTCAGCGACGACCCTTTGATCCGCATGCGGGCCGCGGATGCAGTGGAAAAGATAAGCGCCAACCGGCCTGAGTATCTCCAGCCCTACCAAAGCCGGCTCATCGAAGAAGTGGCTGGCATCAACCAGCAGGAGATCCGCTGGCACGTGGCCCAAATGCTGCCTCGGTTGAAGTGGAACGCGATTGAACAGTTGCAGGTAGTGGAGCTTTTGTTGGACTATCTGAAAGACTCGAGCAAAATCGTCAAAACGTTGGCCATGCAGGCGCTGGCCGATTTAGCCGAGCAAGAGGAGAATTTGCGCCCCCAGGTTACAAATTTATTGGAAGAGTTGACTCAAACCGGCAGTCCGGCCATGCAAAGCCGGGGTAAAAAGCTGCTGCGGCGTTTGAGTCAAACCACCGCTCAGTCTCATATGACCGCCAGCCCGACATTAGACTCCCTGACCACGACAACGATTGCTACCATCCAACAATTTAACGAGGCCCTAAACCGGCGCGATATCGAGGGTATGCTGGCTTTACTGTCGGAGGACTGTGTCTTTGAGAACACGTATCCGGCTCCGGACGGAACCCGGTATGAAGGTCAAGACGAGGTGCGCCGCTTTTGGATAGAATTCTTCGCGGCTTCGACTCGTGCAGCGATTGAGACAGAGGAGATTTTTGCCACAGGTGAGCGCGGGGTGATGCGCTGGGTCTACCATTGGATCGACCCGGAGGGCCAACCGGGATATATTCGGGGGGTGGATGTTTATCGGGTTCACCAGGGCCGGGTAGCCGAGAAGCTGTCGTACGTCAAGGGCTGAGGTCAGGCGTCGGCCAGCGCAGCCAACAGGTTTTGCGCCGTGCGGGTCCAGGTAAACTCGCCAGCCCGGGCGAGACCGGCTTGCTGCAAATATTGGTGCAGAGAGACATCATCCAGCAGCCGAGCTATAGCTGCGGCGATTTCCTCAGTGTTGGTCGGGTCTACGGTCAGGGCGGCGTCGGCCACTACTTCCGGCAAGCTGGTCGTGTTGCTGGTCACTACGGGCGTGCCGCAAGCCATCGCCTCCAAAGGGGGGAGACCAAAACCCTCGTACAGTGAGGGATAGACCAGCATGGCTGCCTGTCGATAGAGGGCCGGCAAATCTTCTTGAGCAATGAAACCAGGCAAAATTACGCCATCTGTGCGCGCCTGCGCCAAAAGCTCACCGCTATCCCAGCGGGGAATGCCAGCCCACACCAGGGGCGGCATCTCACGGCGCTGACGGCGCAGGCAACGATAAGCCTCCAGCAGCCGGGCCAGATTCTTGCGCGGATGAATATTCCCCAAAGCTAAAATATAGGGTGGAGTGAGGCCATAACGGGCCAGGGCAGACTGGTCGGCGGCCTGAGTTGCCGGGGAGGCGGGTTGGAACTCGACGCCCACGCCATTGGGCACAACCACTACTTTGGCCGGGTCCACCCGATAGAAACGGCCAAGTTCCTGCCGCGAAAAATCGGATACGGTAAAGATGCGTTGGGCTTGTTGCATGGCTCGGCCGGTCAGCCAGCGCATATACCAGGCCACGCTGCGCGGAAAGTATTCCGGGTGGGCTCGAAAGGACAAATCATGCACCACCACCGCGCCTCGACATGGCAGTACCGGCGGCAGAAAAAAGTTGGCCAGGTACCAATCCGCTTTGAACCGGCGCAAGGCCGCCGTCTGCTGCCACAGAAAGAAGGGGAGACGACGATAGACGCCCAAGTTCACTTGTTCAAAAGCGGGGGGAACATGCGCCGGCGGGTTCCACTGGCAGGTCAGCAGGCTTATCTGAGTGGGTGGGTTGAGTTGAGCTAGGCCGTTAACCAGCCCGCTGATGTAACTCTCATTTCCGCCGCGCTGGCGGCCCAATTCACTGGCATTGATGACCAAATGCATTGTTTTGCCCACGCCCCCATGCTATGTTAGAATGAACCTCAAGTCAAAAAGTCTGCCAGGAATGGTGAGCCAAACTTGTACACCTGGTTAAGCTAAAAGTAGCATCCCGTCGACAAGCTCAGGAAGTTCTCAGGACGCAGCCTGAGTAGCGCGAAACGAAGTGGAGCGCGTATCGAAGGGTGTGGGTTGGCGACGACTCCCTGACGGCGCAGCACCCTTCGATACGGGTCGCTTCGCTCCCCTACTCAGGATACTGCTAACTTAATGATATTGAGTGGTCGGTGGTCTTCATAGGGTCACAATGGATTTAGCGATTATCATCCTAAACTGGAATGCAGCGGTTGACACGATCCGCTGTGTGCGCCAGATTTTGGCCTGGGAGCAACTAAAACCGAAGATCTGGGTGGTAGATAATGCTTCCACTGATGGCAGCACCGAAATAATTGCCCGTGAATGTCCTCAGGTTGGTCTGGTTTGCAACTCGACCAACTTGGGTTTTGCTGGTGGTAACAATCGGGGTATTATGCAGGCGTTGGCTGCCGGAGATGCCCCTATTCTCCTCTTAAATAATGATGCGGTGATTGCAGAAACCGATGTCATCCGGCTCCTTGAAACCTTGCAAGCCGATACACGCATTGGTTTTATTGGGCCGCTGCTCTTCGATGCCGAGCAAAAGGATCGGTTACTGGCCGCGGGCGGGGGGAGTCCGGTCAAGCATCACCACTCCCACTTTCACAAATTTAGCACAGCCTCACCCATTTTTTCCGTAACTTATGTGCCGGGCACAGTGATTGTGGCCCGGGCGGAAGTCTTTCGCACGGTAGGTTTACTGGATGAAAATTTTTTTTTCAGTGCCGAAGTTGCCGACCTGTGCATTCAAGCCAGCCGGCACGGGTATCTAAGCGTAATCGACACGCGGGCGCGAGCTTATCATGCCCTGGGTCGCTCCTCAAAGCTGCGAGAAACCCTCTATACCTACTACATTATTCGTAACCGTTTCCTGCTGATGCGCAAGCATTATCGCTGGAATCTGCCCCTTTTTGGTTTTTGGACGCTTTACAGTATTGCTTTGGCTCTTAAACTACAACTGGCTGACAAATTGCACACGGCCCAAGCCGTTCGGTTGGGGTTGCTGGATGGATTACAAGGACGCTTTGGTGGCCAAAATGCGCGGCTGCTGGCTGCGGTCGATCAGCAGCCAACGGCCCTTGCAAATTATCAAGAAGCCAAAAGCTGACTCTCTGGTCTATGAATATCTTGTATTTATTGAGCACGCTTCCGCCCAAGTTAGCGGCGGCCGAAGCTATTTCGCAGGAGATTAGTGCTCTGCAAACCCGTTTTGGCGGCGACATCATTTACTTGAACCCTAATCAACATTCTCCGATATTTATTCCCCGGCTCTTATTTGGCTTCCATAAGCTCAAACAGTTACGAGCACAAGAAGCACATTGCCAATTACATCACTTCTACAACCCTGATCCTTTTCCTTTTCCTATTCTGCGGCAACTGAAACGTCCGGTTATTTATTCGGTCAGTTGCGGGGTTGAGAACAGACGGCCCAATGTAGCTTTTTTTAACTCACTCGCGGCTGTTGCCGCCGCCGACGAACGTAGTTTGCAGCATCTCCAGAGCTGGGGGCTAGAAAATGTTTCCCTGGTCAGGCCTGGCATTGATACAACCCGCTTCACCCATGTACCCCTTGCCCTAAACTCGGAAATCCGGTTGATGGTTGGGTCAGCCCCCTGGACCAAAGGGCAATTTCGGACCAAGGGGGTTGAAGCGCTGTTGGCAGCAGCACGCCAGAATCCTCAATTACACCTAATTTTTCTGTGGCGGGGAGTACTGGCCCAAGAAATGGAACAGCGAGTCCGGCAAATGAATCTAGGACAGCAGGTCGAAGTGCTCAATAGGCAGGTAGATGTCAATCAGGTCTTAGCCGACGTTCATGCCAGCATTATCCTGGCCACCAACTCGGCTATTATCAAATCTTACCCTCACTCCCTGCTGGACTCGCTGGCAGCCGGAAAGCCGGTCCTGGTCAGTCGCTCCATCCCAATGGCCGATTATGTCGAGCAGACCGGCTGCGGTGAGGTGGTAGAAAATGTCACTGTGGCTGATATTCTGGCCGCCGTTGAGACGCTGGCGAGTCACTATGAGGCTCGGCAAGCAGTTGCCCGGCAGGTAGGGCAGCGTGATTTTAATCAGCAGATAATGTTAGATTCTTTTCAGCAACTTTACGAGCGAGTAGTTGAAACAATCTATTGAGAATGAGCTACCCATGACAGACGTGCCACTAAAACCTCCCCCAAAGCCCGGATCCTTGATGATACTCACTGATTATGTCAGCCGGGCGATACGCGGCCAGCTTCATCTGCCGCCTTGGTGGTTGCGCGATGTAGGAGGAGATGATTTTGAAGCGGCTGGCCAGGAATTTTTGCATCATTTCATTAACTTGGTCCATCTACAACCCGATGAGAAAATTCTGGAAATCGGTTGTGGCTCCGGACGCATGGCCTTGCCGTTGACCAGTTATCTTAGCCAGACAGGGTCTTATAGCGGCATGGACATCACCCTGGAGGCGATTCAGTGGTGCCAACGTCACATTTCTAGCCGCCACCCTAATTTCCAGTTTTTACACGCCGACCTGTACAATCAACGCTATAATCCAGAGGGTCGCTACCAGACCAAAGATTACCGCTTTCCTTTTGAAGCTGAAAGTTTTGACTTCGTCTTTCTCACCTCCATCTTTACCCACCTGCTGCCAGACGACACCGAAAATTATCTTCGTGAGGCAGCTCGTTTGCTACGTCGGAATGGCCGGGGGTTGATGACCTTTTTTCTACTCAACGAGACTCAGAAGGCACTGGCCAGTCAAGGTCAAAATGACATTGAGTTCAAGTATGGGGCAGGATCCTATCGGACACGCAGCGACATCACCCCGGAGAGCGCTGTCGCTTATGACGAGGTTTTTCTGCAGCAATTGCTTGGACAGGTGGGACTCGAAATTATCGAACCGGTGCGTTACGGCACTTGGAGTGGTCGGAACGATGGGCTATCATATCAGGATATTTTGCTGACTCGGCGCAGCGCAACTTGAACCATCATCGAATGACGAATGAAGACGTACACCCCAACTCCCAAAGTCACCATCATTATCCCTAACTGGAATACCCAACGCTGGCTACCCGGTTGTCTGGATGGCCTGCGGGCGCAACATTTCCGCGATTTTCGTATCATCTTGGTTGACAACGGCTCGACCGATGACTCAGTCGCCTTTGTAAGGCTCCAGTATCCCGAGGTTGAAATTCTTTCTTTTACCGAGAATCGAGGCTTTGCGGTAGCGGTTAATGCCGGTATCCAACAAGCTAATACGGAGTATGTGGTCCTTTTGAATCCAGACACCGCTCCACAACCTGACTGGCTGGCTAATCTGGTCGAAACAATCGCAAACAGTCCATCAGAGGTAGCGGCATTGGCTTCGAAGATGCTTTCGCTGAAAAACCCTAATATTATAGATGACGCTGGTGATACATTAAGCTGGTACGGCTCGGCGCGTAAACGGGGCGTGGGGCAGCCGGCTCGTGAATATAATGAGGCAGCCGACGTTTTTTCAACTTGCGCTGGGGCAGCTCTGTACCGGCGTTGTTTTTTAACCGAAATTGGGGGATTTGATGAGGATTTTGGCAGCTACCTGGAAGATATAGATTTAGGTTTGCGCGGCCGGCTGCTGGGGTATCGCTATCTATATGTGCCAGACGCGCAAATACTTCACCAGAGCCATGGCGCAGGCATAGCTCGGTCGCGCTATGTTTACCTAATGACCCGCAATCGTTTATCACTGCTAGTCAAGAACATCCCATTAAAATTACTGCTCAAACATAGCCCCAGGTTAATCTACGGCCAGATTTATTTTTTTCTGGCTTACAAAAAGCCGTTCCACTCCCTGGTTGGAACCCTATCTTTTCTGATCGCCTTGCCCCGTGTGCTACGACAACGACGGATTATCCAAAAACACAAGCGCATCTCAAACCAAGCGCTGGAGACGATGCTATCTGATGATTTGGGCGAGCCTCGCCTGAGAGACATCCTCAAAACCAAACTGCGGTGGGGTTGATGACAAAGCATTTTCTAGCAGTTCATCCTGATCGATTAATCTCACTTAAATCTATTCTCTACTTACTATTGGCACTGGCACTCGTGCGGGTGTCATTTATGCCGCGGTGGTGGTGCCCTGGCAAGCGTCGGAGCCAGCTCAATTTGAGCGGGTCAGAGTCCCTTTAACGGCAGTCGAATAGAATAGCGCCGATACTTTGATTTTAAAACTTAGTTTACCATAAACAATTAACTGTTTAAATCTTGAAAGCGCCTTAGCGTGGCTTAAGATCGCCTCACTCGCTGATTTGTGTTGTCGTGTGACCACAGACCACCGGATTCCTGCCAGGTGTCAGTCAGACGTGACCGCCCTCAAATCTGTTAAACCGCGCCTGTCTTGGATTATTTGGGATGACTTTTAAGGTTTGGGAGAGTTTTCCAATTTCTGAGAAGGCTAAGTTGTGTTATAATGAGTTCTGAAAGCTCTGGGGATTGAGTTATTCTGTCAAGGGAGTATGCGTTGAACAAAATTGCTGTAGAATTTGTACGCTATGTGCTTGAACAAAACCCCAATGCTGATAATTTTGTAGCGATTTATGATGCTATGTCCCGGGCAGCCTGCGCCCGGTCTTTTCATAATCTGGGTCACGAAGAACTGGCACTGGCTGGGATTTCTTTTTCTCTTTTGGATACCAGCAAATTAGAAGAGTTTATTACTGAGGCTCAAAAGGCGATGTTTTCAAAATAGTCTCAGTAGATCCAATTTTCGAGGAGTGAGGCATCCTTAGATGCCGAACAGAGCCGCATCTGAGGATGCTGGCTCCTCAATTTTGGATCTACTGAGACTCATGACGATCTACATCCTGTTAATATTAGCATAAATGCCGGTGATTTTATAAAATTATGATTTTACGATTTTACAAAATCACAAATAACTTGCCGAAAGGTCTCTATATCTTGAATTTGTGTATTTTCGACCGCGCTTTTACCTTTTTCTTCCATTAAAAGTGTCAAAATATCAATGGCCAGGCCGACTAACTCGCTGCGGTTGACAGAAAATTGCTCACTAACCAAAAGGTGCAACCTATTTAAGTTTCTGGCTTCGGTCTTGGTTAAGTGGACAGTCGTGGGTTTACGCTGGACCTTTTTAGGAGGTCGTCCTAGGGGTTTGGTATTGCGCCGGTTTAACTGTTCTTGGACATCGTAAAGTTGGGCAAAGGTTCCTTGCCCCTCTCGGACTACTTTTTTCTCCGTCATTACCGCAACTCCTCGATGACTTGCTCAACCAGCGGCTCATCAACAATAGATACTTTATTTAAGATGGCGATAGGTAAAATATTCAACCCAATCACACAAATATCACGAGGCATGCCCCGGCTGTAGTTGTAAATACGAATCAGAGCTGTATCGGTAAATAAAGACTCCTGGCGACCGGCCACCATGACCCGGAAGTTTATCATCGAACGGGTATCTTCAAAATGCAGGGGTTCCAAAGTAGAACGGGTTGCCACGCGAGAGGCCAACGCCCGCTTGAGGCGCAGCTTGTTGCGCAACTCATTCTGGCCAATTAAAACAATTTGAATCAGTTTTTGGGTATTTGTCTCAAAATTCAATAATTGACGAATCAGCTCAAATTGCGGACCGATGAGTCCCTGAGCTTCGTCAATGATGAGCAAAACATTTTTATCTTGCTTAAAGGCTTTAATGAGGAATTCCTCAAAAGCGGCCAATTGGAGTAACTTACTGCGCTTAGGGCTCAAGTTAAACTCCGCGCAAATGCTCTTTAGAAACTGGAAATCTGAGGGAAAAAGCGGTGTCGGAATGTAAGCGGTATGATAATCGGGGCGGTCCCGATACCCCTGGTATAAGCGGCGGGCAATAGTTGTTTTGCCTACCCCAACATCACCAAAAATAACCGAAATACCCTGCCGCTGCTCGATAGCATACGTAGCCTTAGCCAAAGTGGCTTTATGCTGAAGCGAAACATAAAAATAGCGAGGGTCAGGCGAAAGCGAAAAGGGCGGCTCCACTAACCCCAACGGACTCAGATCGAGCATTAAGAAGTTACCTCCCCTACAAACGTAGGGCTAATTATAGCACCTACCCCCCAAAGTTACAAGTAAGTCTTGACATTTTATGTAGATATGTTTATAATCCTGGATAGTAAGGCTTGGAGTTAAGCTAAATTTGGGGGTATACTTGCCCAATTTGGCCCCGAACAAAAATAGAAAAAGAGGCCCGTTGCCGCGAGCCTCTTTATTCTAAATGTTTAGCTATTTTCTTTATCACTCAGAATGGTTGCCGCCATCTGAGTGACTATCCGTGAAAAGGCAGATTTTGTTGTTTCTACCTCATCACTTTTTCTGTGGATAAATATACCATAAAGGGGTGAGTTCTGTCAAGTACACGGGCCGACCATGATTCAACTATATTAAAAATTTGACTCGACAGTGTGTCGTTATGACCTTTGATCACCAACCTCGCGCTCTCGAGCAAAATTCGACAAAAGGTCCGGTCAATGTCTGACCTTTCAATACATCCGGTATATTTAAGCGCCCGAGCTGCGATTGTTGCCCCAGAGCGGGCCGTCCCAGTGACACTTTATTCAGCTCAGAAATGGCTTCCCCGGCTTGGCCCTGAACGTTGGTGTTTAGTCATATTGCTGCGTGGTTTGTGTATTGACGCCCCCCGCCGGGGTGACGGCACCAAACGCGTCACCTGTAGTTGGCGTGACCTGGCTGAAATGCTCGACGTTCATGAGGAAACAATTGCTAGTTGGCTGAAACACCAGCCCGTTCCTCATGATAAACCCTGGCGATGTATTATCCCCACTGATGAAAAAGCCAAATATTTGGCTCTGTTTATTCCCCGGTTGCGTTATGCTTAT
Organism: uncultured Caldilineaceae bacterium; assembly: GCA_964604225.1. GTDB lineage: Bacteria > Chloroflexota > Anaerolineae > 4572-78 > J111 > DSQQ01. The sequence continues at coordinate 6,586 of CAZRYD010000015.1, read as the reverse complement.
GAAACTTACAAGGGCAAGACCCGACGTGTTGGCTTTTTGCTCGAAATCTTAATGGAAGATCCCGTTGTGCCTGAGGACGAAGCTCGGCTGCAACAGCAGGTTGAATTATTGCGCATGCAGCAGGGCGAGTTAGGGCTGGAAACGTATCGAGTCACTGAAAATGTAAGAGTAGATAATTTCGGTTTACCCCAAATATCTGAAGAGGTACGTGAACCGCAAAAAGCCGATTCACGTTATGTAAACCTACAGAATCCAGAATTACCACAAGCGGCTAACCCAAATCAAGCGAGTTTACATAGGGATGTTGTAAATCGAGGTAATTCCGATTTACTGACTAGTGTGAAACAAGATAATCCAAACTCAGATAGTTATGTAAATCAGTCATTTTCAGGTTTACCCGACAGTAAATCGAGAGAATCTGGTAAGAACGTTAACGAACTTGACATATTAATAAAACAACTCAAACAAATTAACTTAACCAGAACCTCACGGCGAAGTGCTTTTGAGCCAGTTGTACGCTCTACGGAAATCCTGTTAAACGATCATCATTCAGGAGCGATGTTTCATAAAGTACTTAATGTTTTACACCCAGATCGACTAGATTTGTATGTGGCTGCGGTTGAAGTTGCTTTGGAGGCGGCTGAAGCTGATCCGGAAATCAATCAGGGGGCGGTTTTTGTGAGAGCCCTGCGTGATTTTGCCGCTGAAGCCGGAGTAGATTTGGGCTTGAAACAAACTTTAGATAGAGAAGCAGAGGACTCAGGCGATAATTTAGTGGGAACCTGGGTTCCCACTGAGGAACCCTCTCTCCCTCCCCTTGCTCCTCCCTCGGTAAATGAAGCTATTTGGGCCGAGACACAATCGGTATTGCGACCTCAAATGACCCGTGCTACGTATGATACAATTATCCAGGGGACCACGTTGTTAGGTCGCGAAAACGGAAACTACATTGTTGGGGTGCAAACAGAGATGGCTAAAGAGTGGTTAGAGAATCGCTTGCGAGACATTGTCCGTCGAGCCTTGTCGAGCGTGATTGGCGTGACGATTAATGTCGAATTTAGATTGATAAATGCAAACAAATAGCCTATAATGTTCAAGACTCAGGTGGCTATCGTTATAAGATTTAGGGAATTATCATGGTTGTTGTAGCACTGGCAAATTTGAAGGGTGGTTCGGCAAAAAGTACCACAGCTTTTAACCTGGCGGGTGTTTTAAGTGAAGCTGGATTTCGAGTGTTGTGTATTGATATCGACCCCCAAAAGACGTTAGGTGAGGCTTTCTTTGGAGTCTATGCGGGTCAGGAGACCCTTTCCTCGGTGCTCATTGAAGACGGAATGATTGGAGCGACAGTTCAGCCAACAAACTTTACGAATTTACAAATTGTCCCTGCTGATGATGGTTTGAAAGCCATCAAAAGCGGCCAAACTCAGATCGAGGGAGGGGAACTTCGATTGCGGAGTTGCTTAACCCGGATTAAAGCCAATATTGACCGGATTAACAACGTCAATCAAGTAGACTGGGTTTTAATTGATTGTCCCCCCAGTTTAGACCGATTGACGATGAATGCCATGGCTGCCAGTGATTATGTACTCGTGCCCGTAGATCCCGGTGCTGGCGGGCGTGGCGCTTTGGGAGATACGGTTGAATATATTTATTCAGCCCAAAAATGGTACAACCCTACTTTGAAGGTATTAGGTTTGCTGATTAACAATACTGATCCGCGCACTGTTTATGACCAAACTACTGAAGAGCTGGTGCGAGAAACGTATGGTGAACTTGTCTTTAAAACTATTGTAACTGCCTCTGTGCGAGTGCGTGAGTCTGCTGAAGCACAAATGCCCCTCGTCTTTTGTGATGGGGCTGAGTTTGTTCGGTATGCCGATATGTATCGAGCCTTGAGAAATGAAGTGCTTGAACGAACGGGTTGGCAAAGGGGAACAAATGGCCAGGAGAAAAATTAGTATTCAGCGCAACTTAGGCACGAAAGGAACATTTGTTGACCAGGCTGGTCCTGAGAGTGTGATTGATAGACTGGCTGGCAGCATGTCTGCGGTGGATATCGGTTTTCGACCGACTGATCAAAGGGTATATGAAATAAATCTTGATCGGATTACCCCTGATCCTACCCAGCCCCGACATTTGCTCCCTCACGATTTAAGAACAGCCGTACAAGAAAAAAATATCTCCCCCGCGGAAGCGATGCGAGAATTGGTTTTGAGGGCCGAGCGTGGTGATACGGTGGCTCTCTTAGTTTTAGGAGCGCGGCAAAAAGGACTTGTCGATGAGGATGATGAAATAGTTGAAGATACAGGGCTTTTTGCTTTGGCTCGTTCCATCCGCGAAGTGGGGTTACGCCAACCCTTAAATGTTTATCGTATTGACGATCCCGGGCAGCCGGATCGGACGGTCTATCGACTTGGCGAGGGCGAACGGCGCTTTTGGGCGCATCATTTGTTAGTCCTGGAGGGATATGATGAGTTTAACAGTGTCAAATGTATTGTTGAACCCTTGCCAGAAGATGAAGAGATCATTCATCAACGACAGGAAGCTGAAAATGCGGCTCGGATAGATTTGCCGGCTCTGGCTCGCGCTCGCTCCATGCAACGGATTAAAGAGCGATTGAATTTAGAAATGGGAACCCGGGTTCCCGGCGAAAATACGATCAAATTGCCCAGTCAACGAGACCTGCAAATCGCTATCGGCCAACGTGTCAAGAGTTTTACCGGCCGGGCAATTGGCGACCGTATGGTGCGTAATTACCTGTCACTTTTAAATTTGTCACCGCAAGCTCAGGATTTAGTTGAAGCTGCCCAATTAACCGAAAAGCAATTACGCCCGGTGTTGCGATTATCAACTGATGTTGAGCAGTTGGCTATGATTCAAAAAATTGTGGAAGAAAAATGGAGTGGCCGGAAAGTCTTACAAGAGGTCACTACTCCGGCTGCGCCAAAGTCGTTATTACGAGAAATATCCCAAACAACAGTGGAGCAACGTTTTGAAAAACGGGTTCTTGATGCCGCCAAAACTATTCATTCCCTCTTATCTTTACCCCCGGAGAACTATGAAGAAGCTGTACTTGCTTTGGCTATCAGAGCAAAAGATACCAAAACGCGACAAGCCTTGCAATCGCTCCGTCAAGCCTTAGAAGAAGTCTTATTAAAAGCTGAAGATTTGACCGAGTCAAACATCGTAGAGGTGTCATTACTTTCGGTCATACCCCCGCTTGATGGTCTCAAGCGCCACTTGCCTCCGGAAAAGGTTGAGCTATTTGAAACAGAAATTTTGACTGGGAGCCAGATTTTTGAACAGCTTTTGACCTGGCGGCAAAGTGATGTGGTTTTGGCCAGTCGGCTGGAACCGTTTTTTAGTCAGGTTGAGTTTGATGCCGAGGCTCTGCGTGCCGGCGAGCCTATGACTCTTCCCAGACTCAGCGGGCAAAAGAAATCAACTTATGGCGATTTGGCTGTGTATAGAGTAGAGGCAGGTGTTTCAATCTATTGGGCGCATGAGCTTTTAGTGAGGCGGGGGGAGAGCCAATTCAAGCTGATGAAAGCTGAAATTGTCAGTATGAGTGTCGTAGACAATGATTAAAAAAATGGGAACCCAGGTTCCCATTTTTTATCGTTCTGTTACTCTCGGTTACTATCTCCACTCGCTTAACGGATGACTCCTCGCACAACTACCTCTCCCTCTCGCCATTCGGCTGAAGTGAAACGAACAGGAAGTAAATCAGCCCGCCGTAATTGGACTTGAATTTCATTTTCGATTGCCTGGCGAATCGGCCCCGGCACAGGCAAACTTAACTCCAAAATTTCAATCCTGGGCAGACCCTCTGCTAGGGTGATATGTGCTTTGCCACCCACATGTACCCGTAAACCGGCGATAGCCGCATCCCCTTCGCCGGCAATGTAGTCAGGGGTAATATCTACCTTTGGATGCTCAAAAGGGATCTGCGGGTAGCGCTGTAGGTACCAGGTAATAGTCTGTTCCGCCTCTAACTCAGTTAAAGTAACCTGCCAAGTTTCACCAGAGTGGTCGCTGGAATGAATATAATCTAATAAAGTAACAATCTCGGGGTCTCTGATCGGGTCAACAATATAAGGCGCTGGTGCAGCCATCAGTAAGTCTGCCCAGGCTAAAAGGTTAGCTCCAATCAAAACTACAGCTATCCAAATATTTAGACATTTTAAAGCACGAAGCTGGGGTAATTTCATTTTTCTCCATCATCGCATTAAAAGCTGCAATCCGGTAATACCGACCGGCACAATCGCGACTAAGCAAGTTAATGCCCAAATTGCTACGCTTCTGTTGGAAAGTGTAAAATCGACTCTGACCGGTTGACGATCTCGCAGCTCAGCTAGTTCGGTATTTCGAGCTACAAAGTCTCCAAGCCACAAAGCGATTAGACCTAAGATAATGAGTAAAGCCAAAGTCGTTCCCGCTGCTGACAGCCCCAGTATGTCAATCTCTGGTGGCAGTTTACCGAAGAATTGTGCCCCGGCCAGGGTGATGATTAGCAAGGAACCCCCATTCCAGAGTGCGTGCATTCCGGCAGCCATTCCAAAACGGATGAACCAGTTGCGCCATGCGCCTGACTCGCCTCGCAAAACATCTCGCCAACCCAGCGCAACCAAACCAGAACCAAGAGGGTGAATAGCTCCTCCCACTGCGCGGACTACCAATATCCCAGCCCAGAAATAAAAGCCAAAACCAGCATAGAGTACATTTTCCACAGCCGCAAAGCCAGCACCGGCCATTGCTCCTACTAAAAAGGCATCGCGACGCGAGAGACGAGCAATGACTGCCAATGTGGCCAACGGTTTAGCCAGTTCTTCGGCCACTGGCGCGATAATCGCCACCTGAATGAGTACATAAATAAAACCAGGGCCGGTAATAGCGGCTGCAACCTCTTTGCCCACCAATGCTTTGAATAACTCCTCGACGCTTTTCGTCGCTATCTCCGCAAGATTGAAAACTAACACTAAAATAATTGCCGGGAACAAAATTTCCAGCACAAGAGCAACCAAGATACCTAACGTAGCTCCGCCGGCAAAAGCCACTAAAGCTCGTCGCCAGGTTAGCCCACCGGCATTTTGGTTAATAAACCATGAAACAGCCAGCAGAGGTGGCAATGCCGCCGCTGCCAGTAAGATCGGTGGAAACAGCAATCCAGAGACGAAATTATTGCTGGAGACGAATAGGCCCATTGCCACTAAGAGACCAAAAATACCAGCGATAACCCAGACCGGAGGCAGTTGTAGAGTTTTTGAATTCTTTCCCTGTAATGATCGGAGACTATGCCAGAGTGTGATTCCCCCAGCTCCCAGGGTAATGGCCATAAGGGTAAAGCTAATTAAACCAGCGCTGATCGCAGTGTGATTCCCCTCCACAACGAGTATAAAGGTAAGGCAGAAAAAGCCAAAAGCAAGTGGCAGACCGAGTAACAACAGGAGCAGACCAGCAATAGCGATGGTTCGTTTTAACCAAGTTGGCAAAGGTCCTATGGTGGGATTTAGCATATTATTCCCAACTTTCCAACACTTCTTGCCAGGCTTTGATATTTTCTAATTTGCGCTCAACCACGACCGCAACGACGACCAACAACAAACCAATGAGTCCAAACACGATCCATTGATTAATAGAACGCAACGAATTGATCAATTGACCTAGTGTCGCCAGGATGACCGCAACCATCCCAGCATAGAAAAAGCGGCGTAATCGGCGGGCGCTGCCCCACCAAAAAGCCGAAAACCCCTCCGTGCCCAACAGGAGGGCATAACCCCAGCCAAACAGCAGCGTTTGCCAGAACAACGAGCCTAACATCAACAGCATTGCTGCGTAATCAAGCCAGCGAGCCGGAACCTTATTGCCCCGTCGCCATTCCAAATAAGCAATGGTTAGTAAATAGAGACCGGCTGGAATCGCATACCACTGAACATTCTCCCATTGTTGCACATAAAACGCATGCAGCATCCAAGCCCCCAGCAACATCCCCAGAGCCACATATCCAAATCGCAATTGGCGATAGGTAAACGTAGCGGCGACGTAGAGTAGCCCCAACAAAGCCAGAACTCTGACCGCCATCTGTACCGTTGCTAGCTCTACCACCTCTCGAAAAGGTAACCCCAAAATTGCCCTTACCGTCCAAGCGGCCAAATCAAAACCAAGCCAGGCAGTTAAGATCAAAATAACCCAGGAAAAAACTAAACTAAATCTTTGTAAGGGAATAGCCCAAATTCTTAACCAGGGGCGCAAAGTCTGATTTTTTGGCAAAGTTTGACGCATCCAATCCAAACTATGACCTATCGAACCGTACCCCAAAGCTAAGCCTGCCAGGGTCACTGGCAGACCCTCTATGGGACCGTTTAATGTTGATAACCACTGCACTAGAGCCACAGTTCCCAATGTAGCACTGATATAAGGCAGCCAGGACGATAACCAAAATGAGGCCAAAACTGCTAGAATAAATGCATGAGTCAAGGTGATAGTTGCGCCGGCTGATGTTCCACCCAAACTAAACAATTGCCCAAGTATTATGTCAAGTAATGCTATTATGTAAAGTGGTCGTGACCATCCCTTAAAAATA
>CAZRYD010000014.1:0-39219 GCA_964604225.1 uncultured Caldilineaceae bacterium | reverse complement strand
ATAGAAACGCTATTTTAGCTCATCCCCCCCTTTCCTAAAATTTGGGACAGGCCCAAAGCAAGTAGGGGCGAGTCTGAGACCCGCCCCTACTCGTTATCCTGAGCATCGCTAATCAGGCAGACGCAGCGATTCCGGCCAGGGCTTCAGCCTCGGTATCATAAATCGTAATGGCCTGATTCAGGCCGGTTAAGTCGAAGATGTGACGGTAGTGGTCACTCATGCTGACGGCTATCAAGCGTTGCCCCAGGCGGTTGGCTCGAATGAGCAAGGTCACCAGCAAGCCGATACCGCTACTATTCATATAATCCAAGCGGCTAAAATTCAAAATAATCGTGTGCGCTGCGCCGGCCTGGTTATAAGCCTCCATCAGCATACCCTCAGCCGAAGCCGTCACCTCACCTTGAATATCAATAGCACTAACCTGCGCACTTATTGGCCGCATACTCATAGCGACTTTTATTTCAGACATTTTCGTTATCATTCTCCTCTACCATTAGTAATATACTCCACATCGCTTAGATTTAGTAAAATGGCGGCCGGATTTGATCCAACGGCGTCGCTGTAGGTGATGTTCAAGGCTTGGTCCGAAGCGGCGTTGATTTCACCCCGCAAATCAAGTATAGTCACCCCGGTCTGCTGACGGACCTGTACTTTAAGACGTTTGGCTGACTTGCGTTTCGGTCTCCAGGTAAAGGATTAACTCTACTGTATGATGAGTGTCGTCACTGGTCACGTGCATTTCGTCCATGAGGTTTTTAATCAGAAAGAGGCCCCAGCCGCGTGGCGTTTGTAAACCGGCCAGTTTAGCTTCCAGATCAGGCGCTACTGGCTCTGGGATCGGCTGACCGCCACCCTGGTCGGTAATGCGCACCGACAGGGCCCTGGCCGAGGCGCGTATTTGGATGAGCACCGGCAATTCGGGTCGATTTTTATTGCCATGTTCAATCGCATTCATGGTGGCTTCGGCCACTGCCGTCTTCAGCCGTTCCAGCAGGGAACTCGACAAAAATAAGCCCTGCACCGCCTGGCTGACCCGCTGCATCGCCTCGCGCTCGTTGCCTACCTCGCTGGCCAGCGAGAATTCAGCCAGCAAAGGCCAGGTATCGCTTTCAATCGCAGCATTATTAAGGCTTTGTGGCATGGGCACCTCAGCGGAGATTTCCGGTAGTTATTATGATTCTAGCGCAAAAGTGTCGCCAAGTCGTTACGGGAAGCGTTACGAATAGGGTCGTTGTGGCAACGATTGAAGCAGTAATCAAGGGCCTGATATTGCTGCTTATTTACTTCATTCATATTTTCGCTTCAAAAAACGTCCCCGGCCGCGCGCCCCGATAAACTGACCATTCTCTACAATTACTTCGCCCCGACTGATCGTAGTGACCGGAACCCCTTTGACGGTTAGACCGGCGTAGGGCGTATAAGTAAGATTGGAGTGGAGCGTCTCGGCGCTATAGGTTACTTCTTGGAGGGGATCAAACAACACAATGTCGGCATCATAGCCGGGCATGAGGTGTCCTTTGTTGGTCATGCCGTGCAAATCGGCGGGGAGGGTACAGCAGGCTTCTACCCAGCGATTCAGGGTGAGGTGTCCGGCCAGGACCCCAAAAGTATGTACCAGGGCCAGGCGGGTTTCCAGGCTGGGCACCCCGCCGGGCGTCATAGTAAAATTCTGCTCGCCCAGTTTTTTGGCTTCGGCGGAAAAGGGGCAGTGGTCGGTGGAAATAATGTCAATACTACCATTGGCTAAAGACTGCCATAAGGCCGTCCGCTGGTTACCCCCACGGATGGGCGGCTGGCAGATAAACCAGGTGCCCGGCATGTCCGCCCGCTCATAAATATCATCGGGCAGAGTGAGATATTGCGGACAGGTTTCGCCAAAGGCAACCCAGCCGCGTTCTTTGGCATAAGCCACTTCACGGGCGGCTTCGCCGCAGGAAAGGTGAAAAATGAGTGTCGGCGCACCGGCCAGGTGCGCAATCGAGAGGACCCGGTTGACTGCTTCGGCCTCCGTCACCGCGGGGCGACTGTGAGGATGCCATTTGGCCTCGATTTTGCCCTCGGCCAGCAGGCGTTTCCACACTTCGGTAATCACCGGGTAATTTTCGGCATGGATCACAGCCAGTCCGCCCGCTTCAGCTACCGCGATCAAGGCCCGGTAAAGTTCATCGTCAGCCAGGTAAAAATGAGGGTAGGCTGTGTAAAGTTTAAACGTAGCGCAGCCTTGCGCATACGCCTCGGCCACCTGGGCCAAAATCAACGGGTCGGGATCAAGCAGGGTCATGTGCAGGCCGTAATCAATCACCACGTGTCCGTCGGCTTCTGCGCGCCGCCACTGGAGCGCCTCCACCAAATCCTGCCCTTTTTCCGGTTCAACAAAATCAATGAGGCTGGTGACGCCCCCATAAGCAGCCGCAATGGTGCCCTGCTCAAAACTGTCAGCCGTCATCAGGTCAGCAAAATGCATTTGCAGATGAACATGTCCATCGACTGCTCCGGGGATGACATACAAGTCACTGGCATCTATCTCCCGCGCGCCCCGGAGGTTTTGACCTATCGCGGCAATGCTCTCGCCGGCAACGGCTACGTCACCGCTAAAATCTTCGCCGGCGGTAATAATTCGTCCATTTTTAATCACCAAATCGTAGCTCATTTCTCTACCACCTTTCCCTGGTTGAACAAATCAGCAAAGCAACAGGTGAAAATTTCGGTCACTCAGCCGGTTAATTTGTTGCTTCGCTACTCCGCTGAATATATCACCAAATGAACAAAAACTAAAAATCTGTGGCAGTTAATTCATTCTGTTGGGGGAATAAAGGCTTATTGCTTTAGCGCATGACTTTTGTTACAATTTGAGCATACGGAGATTCTTAATGGATTTGCAAGAGGTTTTAAGCCAGGTTATCACCCGCACCAACGAAATTTTTAAGGCGGAAGCCGGATCGGTGGCTCTGCTTGAGCCATCGGGCCAGGAAATTGTGATACGAGCAGCAGTGGGCGCGGGCGCTGATGCCGTGCGCGGCTTAAGCCTGCCGGCGGGCAAGGGTGTGGTCGGCTGGGTGGTCACCCACGAAAAACCGGCCCTTATTCCAGATGTCAGCCAGGATGTCCGTTTTTACAGAAACTTCGACGAACGCAGCGGCTTCCAAACTCACTCCATTATGTGTGTCCCTTTGCGGGCTAACGGTCACACTATTGGGGTCATCGAGTTGATGAATATGAGCCCGGATTATCTGAGCGATAACGGGTTAAAAATTCTCAGCGTCATCGCCGACCACGCCGCTCTGGCTATTGAAAACGCGCGGCTTCTGGCCGAAACCCGCCAGCGCTCTGAAGAACAAGCCCTCTTATTTGAGTCGATGGCGATTGTCACCTCAGATTTGGCCCTGGAAACCGTGCTGGACGCAGTGAGCCGGCAAATGGTTGAGGCGCTCAAAGCTGACCTGTGCCTGATCTCGCACTGGGACCGAGAAGAAAATAAACTGCGCGTCATGCAGAGTTATGCCGGCCCAGGGATAAAACGCCTGGATAAGCTGACCCGTCCCCTGACCAAAGTTTCATTGCCTTATTCAATTCTGGTCTCACAGACTCCTGGTATCCTCGAAGCCGGTACAGCTCAGAAAGAACAACTGGCCTGGCTGGAGGAGCTTCAGGTACAGGCCCTCTTTCTCATTCCCCTGATTTATCGACGGCAGACGATTGGCCTGGTGGAATTGGGACGCGTAAACAGCAATAAAGCCTTGACGCACACTGAACTGCGCTTGTTGGAGACGATGACCGCTCAGGCCGCCGTAGCCATTGAACATGCCCGGCTATACTACGAAGCTACGCGTCGGCTGGCTGAGGCGAAGGTACTGCAAGAGGTGATGGTGGCGGCAGCTTCCAGCCTTGATTTTGACCGGGTTATCAGCGGCACCATCGGCGCCCTGCACCGAACCCTGGGCATCGAGCGTTTAGGTTTTTTTATTCCAGCAGCAGAAGGTGATGTTATTGTCGCCCATCCGGCCACTATTGGGTTTAATTTTGACCGGGGCAACCTGACCATACCGATGGAGGGCAGTGCGGCCGGTTGGGTTATTCGCCACGGCAAGGCCCTATTACTACCTAATGTCAATGAAGCCAGTCACTATTACGAGTTAGACCCCGATACCCAGGCTGAAATATGCGTGCCTGTTTTGTCAAATGGCCGGGTGGTAGCCGTTCTCAATGCGGAAAGCTCCCGGGTCAACGCGTTTGATCAGGAAGACTTACGTCTGTTTAACGCTATTGCGGCTGAGTTGGCCGTTGCTTTGGAAAATGCCCGGCTTTTTGCCGAAATTCGCGCCGCCGAGGCGAACTATCGCGACCTTTTTGATAATGCCAATGATTTTATCTTTACTCTGGACAGCAACTTTAAAATCAGCAGTGCTAACAAAGTTGTCTCCAAAACCACCGGCTATGAAGTTGACGAGCTGATTGGCGTACCAGCCACTCAATTTATCTTATCTCAACAGGTTCCCGTACTTTTTAGAATATTAAAAACTCATCTGGCCTCAACTGAGTCACTGGCTCCTTTTGAACTCACTATTTTTGGTAAAGATGAACAGGAAATCTTATTGGAAGTTACCCTACGGGTACGGCGGGAGGGACGAAAGCCGGTCAGCCTTCATTGCATTGCCCGCGATATTACCCACCGCCGCGAGTTAGAGCGACAGCTTCAGCAAACCGAAAAGCTGTCAGCCATCGGTAAACTGGTAGCCGGGGTAGCCCACGAGCTAAACAACCCGTTAACCACTATTATTGGCTATTCCAGTTTGCTGCAACAGAGCGACCTGCCGGAAGAGACCCAGGGTGATTTGAATGTCATATTCCGACAAGCCCAGCGAGCCAGGTTGATTGTCCGAGATTTGTTGACCTTTGCCCGTAGGTTTGAGCTGGAAACCAAAGAGGTTGACCTCAATGCGGTTATCAGCGGCAGCCTGATGCTGGTAAAACCCCAACTCCTGACGAACGCTGTCCAGGTAAAAACGGTGCTGGCTGAGGGGCTACCCCCCACCATGGCCGACCCTCATCAATTGGAGCAGGTTTTTATTAACCTGATCACCAATGCTATTCACGCTCTGGCTACCACTCCGGAACCCCGCCAATTATTCATCGAGTCTCGACACGATCAAGATCATATCTTGTTGAGTTTTGCCGACAGCGGGCCGGGAATTTCCGTCAATATCATCAACCGTATCTTTGATCCATTTTTCAGCACCAAACAGGTTGGTGAAGGCACCGGTTTGGGGTTATCGATCTGTTTTGGCATTATCAGCGAACATAAAGGGCGCATTTGGGCCGAAAACGCGCCAACAGGTGGCGCTATTTTTTATATTGAATTGCCTATCGAAAAACCGCCGCTTGCCGCCGCCCCCAGCCCGGCGACGGTCGTTCCCGGATTAGCCAATTCCTCTGGACCCCTCAGAATCTTGGCGGTAGACGACGAACCGGCCTTGCTAAATTTACTGCGGCTCATTTTCAAACACCGCGGGCATACTATTGAAACCGCCCCCGACGGCAAAACTGCGCTGCAAAAACTCGAGGCTCAAACCTATGATCTGGTTGTCTGTGACGTACTCATGCCCGACATCCTTGGCCCAGAACTTTATCAGCAGGCCATCAAAAAATTCCCCAATTTGAGCAATCGCTTCATCTTCATCACAGGCAATGTGGTTGACATGGATACCCGTATCTTTTTGGAAAAGTCCGGCCTGGCCTGGCTGTCCAAACCATTCCTGCCCACCGACATCGAACAGGTGGTTGAACAAACAGCGGCCAGAATAAATAATCTTGATCTGGTGACGGATTGACAAAGCCGCCCCCCTGTGTTAAACTGGAAACATAGTCAACCTAACTGACAATTGAAAATTCGCTGAATGACGTGCAACGGGAGAGAACCTGACTATTTTGGATTTACGATTTTAGATTTTGGATTGGTCATACAATCGAAAATCTGAAATCCAAAATCTAAAATCGAAACGGGTCGCCGAAGGGGCAAAGTTGAGAAGCAAACCGGACTCCAACCGAAACTCTCAGGCAAAGGGGTCGTGGCACAGACAGCATCTCTGGAGAGACGGCACATGCCGCACCGAAGGGGTTCAATCTCTCAGGTTCAGGACAGAGTTAACGGGCACATTGTTAGAGTGCCCGTTTTTATTTGTCCGCAGGCAAAATTCAAGAGGTCTGCCCTCCTTGAGCGCCATCAACGCCTTGAAGGTGCAGCTTACCTCAAACCAACCTGATAGGAGTCAGCATGAGCGAAGAACTGAAACGAACCAACCTTTACCAGTGGCACGTTGATCACGGCGGGCGGATGGTTCCGTTTGCCGGGTGGGAAATGCCGGTGCAATACCCCACCGGCCCCATCGAAGAGCACCATGTCACCCGTCGCTCCGCCGGGCTGTTTGATATTGACCACATGGGCCAAATCACTGTGACCGGCCCCGACGCCGAAACCTACCTCAATCGTCTTGTCACTTGGGATATTCGCTTGTTGGCCACCAATCAGGCGCATTACGCTTTGATGTGCTACGAGCATGGCGGCATTGTTGACGACGTTTTTGTCTACAAATTGGCCGGGCGCTGGTTTGTGGTGGTTAACGCCTCAAACCTGGCAAAAGATTTCCAGTGGATGCAGGATCACGCCCAAGGTTACAATGTTACCCTCCAGAATGTCTCCGCCGAGACCTATATGTTGGCCTTGCAGGGGCCAAAAGCCATCGAGCTGCTCCAAAAGTTGGTTCAAACTGATCTGACCCCCCTGGCTCGCTTCAGTGCAGTTGAGGCGGAGGTTAGCGGCGTTCCGGCCATTATCGGGCGCACCGGCTATACCGGCGAAGACGGGGTAGAACTATTTTTTCCGGCTGAGTCAGCCCTCAACGTGTGGGAGGCCATGCTCCATACCGGCTCGGCCGCGGGCATTGAAGTCAAACCCATCGGTCTGGCCGCCCGCGACAGCCTGCGCTTCGAACCGGGCTTTCCCCTCTACGGTCACGAAATCAACGCCGACATCACCCCCATCGAGGCAAATCTGGGTTGGGCTTGCAAATTCGATGCTGATTTTATCGGGCGAGAGATGCTGCTCAAACAGAAAGAAGCTGGCATCGCCAAAAAACTGATCGGCTTTGAGTTGACCGAAAAAGGCGTCCCTCGGCAGGATTATCCGGTCACCACCACCGACGGCCAGCCTATCGGCACGGTAGTCACCGGCCTTTATGCCCCCGCCGTCGATAAGTATTGCGGCCACGCCTTCGTTGCCCCGGCCTACGCCGCCGTTGGCACCCCGCTCAATATTATTATCCGTGACAAACCCAAAGCCGCGGCAGTGGTCAAACGACCTTTTTATACACCCACCTATCGCAAATAAAGCCCAGCGGTTGGCAGGGCTAACGGGCAGTTGGTGCTGCCAACTAATTTTCAAAGCAATAACAAAATTTTTTAGCAAATGACACTGAAAGGAGAACTATTCAATGAAACTGGACCCAAATGCCAAATATCAGGCAAGTCACGAATGGGCGCGCAAGGAGGGCGACTTGATCGTCTGCGGCATCACCGATCACGCTCAGGATAGTTTGAGCGACGTGGTTTATGTCGAGCTACCGGAGGTGGGCCGTGTTCTCAACCGGGGTGAAGTCTTCGGCGTGGTCGAGTCGGTCAAAGCCGCCAGCGACCTGTACATGCCGATGGGGGGCGAGATTGCTGCCATCAACGAAGCCCTAGCTGACACGCCGGAAGTCATCAATTCCGATCCTTTTGGGGCGGGCTGGATGATCAAGATCAAGCCGGCCACCCCCGGCGAATGGGACAGCCTGCTGTCCGGCGCAGAATATGAACAGATAGCTGAGGCCGAATGAGTCAGGCGGTGAACAGACGAATGAGCAATGCGACGCTTTATTCGTCATTCGTCCATTTGCCATTCAGAAAGGAGCTTTTTTGATGAGTCATGTAGCCAATACTGTTAGGGCTGAGATCGGCCAGGCCAGGCAAGTCAGTGGAACAGGCGCGCAAGAGGCGGCGGGTGCGGGGTCGCCGCTAGCCTTGTTGCAGCCCACCGATACCTTTGCCAACCGTCATCTCGGCCCCAAAGGGGCTAAGGTGGCCCGGATGCTGGAAATCTTGGGGGTTTCATCACTGGACGAGCTCATCGCCCAAACTGTCCCCCCGGCCATTCGCCTCAACCAGGCCCTCAATCTACCCCAACCGCTCGGCGAGGCGGCTGCGCTGGCCGACCTGCGCCAGCTTGCCAGCCAGAATAAACTATTCCGTTCCTTCATCGGAATGGGCTATTATGATTGCCTCACCCCGACGGTTATCCAGCGCAACATTCTGGAAAATCCCGGCTGGTATACCCAATACACTCCTTACCAGGCCGAGATTGCCCAGGGTCGCCTGGAAGCTTTGTTGAACTTTCAAACGATGGTCTGCGACCTGACCGGCATGGAAATTGCCAATGCTTCGCTGCTGGACGAGGCCACCGCTGCCGCCGAAGCCATGACCTTGTGCCGGCGGGCTCAGGATCGCAAATCGACGGCCAATGTTTTCTTTGTCTCGGAACGCTGCCATCCCCAAACCATCGAAGTGGTTCAGACTCGAGCCGAACCGTTGGGATTCAAGGTGGTAGTCGGCAATCACGAGCAGTATGATTTTGCCGAAGCTACCTTTGGCGTGCTGGTGCAATACCCCACCAGCGATGGGGCTGTGCTGGATTATGAAGCGTTTGGCCAAAAAGCTCACGCCGCCGGGGCTTTGGTGGTGGTCGCAACTGACCTGTTGGCTCTGACCTTGCTGCGCCCGCCCGGAGAGTTTGGGGCCGATGTGGTCGTCGGCAATAGCCAGCGTTTTGGCGTGTCGCTGGGCTATGGCGGCCCGCATGCAGCCTTTATGGCCACGCAAGATGCCTACAAGCGGCAAATGCCCGGACGCTTGATTGGGGTATCCAAAGACGCGACCGGCCTACCGGCCTACCGGCTGACCCTGCAAACCCGCGAGCAGCACATCCGGCGTGAGCACGCTACCAGCAACATCTGCACCGCCCAGGTACTGCTGGCCGTAATGGCCTCGATGTACGCCGTCTATCATGGCCCGGAAGGCTTGACCCGCATCGCCCAACGGGTCCGGCTGCTGACCCTTGTTCTGGCCGAGGGCCTCAGGCAATTGGGGTACACCCTGGGCGATGGGCCGGTGTTTGACACGCTCAAAGTGAGCGGCGGTCCACGCGATCAACAGCAGTTAGCCACGGCAGCGCTGGCCCGGCAGGTCAATCTGCGGCTGTATCCCGCTGGCGCAGTGGGCGTCTCGCTGGATGAAGCGACGACGCTGGCCGACCTGCACAACCTCTTTGAAATCTTTGGGGCCAAACCGGGCCAATTCGATCTCGAAAAATTGGCTACTGGCGTCGAACTGAGCTACGCTGGGCCGCATCAACGTGCCAGCGCCTTTTTGACCCACCCGGTTTTCCACAGTTACCACTCCGAAACCGAGCTGCTGCGCTACATCCACCGCCTGCAAGCCCGCGATCTATCGCTGACCCATTCGATGATCCCGCTGGGCTCCTGCACCATGAAACTCAACGCCACCACCGAGATGCTGCCCGTGACCTGGCCGGAGTTTGGGCGCTTGCACCCCTTTGCCCCGGTAGATCAGGCTCAGGGCTACCAAACCTTGTTTAAACGCCTGGAAGCATGGCTGGCCGAAATTACCGGCTTTGCCGCCGTTTCCTTCCAGCCCAACGCCGGTTCACAGGGCGAGTACACCGGGCTGTTGACCATCCGGGCTTACCATCTGGCCCGTGGCGAACGCCAGCGCACCGTTTGCCTCATCCCCAGTTCTGCGCACGGCACCAACCCGGCCAGCGCGGCTATGGCCGGCATGGAAGTGGTGGTGGTCCACTGCGATGAGCATGGCAACATTGACGTGGCTGACCTGCGCCTCAAAGCTGAGGAACACCGCGACCGTCTGGCCGCGTTGATGGTCACTTATCCCTCCACCCACGGCGTCTTTGAGGCCGAAATTGTGGACATCTGCCGGATCATTCATGTTTGCGGCGGACAGGTCTACATGGACGGAGCCAATATGAACGCGCAGGTCGGGCTGTGCCGCCCCGGCGACATTGGCGCCGATGTGTGTCACCTGAACCTGCACAAAACCTTCTGTATTCCTCACGGCGGCGGCGGGCCGGGGGTGGGTCCCATCTGCGTGGCTGCTCACCTGGTTCCGTTCTTGCCGGGTCACCCGGTGGTAGCCCACGTTGGCGGCGAAAGCGGCGTAGGGGCTGTCTCGGCGGCGCCGTGGGGCAGCGCCAGCATTTTGCCCATTTCCTATGCCTACATCGCCATGATGGGCGCAGAAGGTCTGACCCAAGCCACCCAAATCGCCATCTTGAACGCCAACTACGTGGCCGCCCGGCTGGAACCGCATTATCCGGTGCTGTATAAAGGCGCGCAGGGTCGGGTGGCCCACGAGTGCATCATCGATCTGCGCCCGCTCAAAGAGACCAGCGGCATCGAGGCCGAAGATGTGGCCAAACGGCTGATGGATTACGGCTTCCACGCGCCCACCATGTCATTCCCCGTGCCGGGCACGCTCATGATCGAACCGACCGAGAGCGAGTCGTTGGAAGAGTTGGATCGCTTCTGCGAGGCTCTTATTGCCATTCGCGAGGAGATCCGGGCCGTGGAGGAGGGTCGGGCCGACCGGGCAAACAATCCGCTCAAGCACGCCCCCCACACCGCCGCAGTCGTATCGTCAGACCAGTGGGACCGGCCTTACTCACGGGAGCAGGCGGTTTACCCCACACCGTGGGTCAGAGAGGCAAAATTCTGGCCTGCTGTTTCCCGCATTGACAATGTCTACGGGGATCGCAATTTGTTCTGCGTTTGTGTACCAATAGAGGCATATCAATAGGACCGCCAACAGCAGACCGCAGACCGCTGAGCAGAATCTTGCGGCGGTCGGCGGTCATAGGCAAGGGGAGCAATGGGATGACTAACAAGGTTCAAGGTTTGCAAACTATCCTGGAGATGGCTCTGCCCGACCAGGCCATTGACAGTGACAAAATTCCCTGGGTGCCGCAGGGCGAGCGGGTCTGGTTCAAACCGCTGCGCTTCGATCTGGTCAACGGGCGCTGGATCAATCTGTTGAAGGTGGAGGGTGGCGGCAAGGTCAACCGGCATCGCCACAGCGGCGGGCAGGTGTTGGGCTACTGCATCCAGGGCAGTTGGCGCTACCTGGAACGCGAGTGGGTCGCCCGCCCCGGCACTCTCGTCTACGAGCCGCCGGGGGACATTCATACCCTGGTTGTGGATGGAACCGAAGGTATGCAGACCCTCTTCATCCTGGAAGGGGTGATCCAATACCTGGACGATGACGACAACATCATCTACCAAGATGATGTATTCACCAAGATGGAGCGGTATTTGAATTTCTGCCAAGCGCAGAATATCGAGCCGCTGGATTTGCGATACTAAATCTGGTGTGTCATTTCGAGCGACCTACGGGAGCGAGAAATCCCTCTGGAGTCACTCTTTAGCAAATTTTCGAGGGATTCCTCGTCACTTCGTTCCTCGGAATGACACAAAATATACTCATGATCCTCGATGCTTTCAAACTCGAGGGTAATTCCTCATAGTTATAAACGCCCCCTCCCTGTCTCGCCGTAAATTTCTCTTTCCAAACTACCAACATCCCACTTTCGGTTTCTAAGCGGTCCTCTGAGGCTCAACTTAACCCCTCTGGCTTTGCTCCGTTAGGAATAAAGTGGGGCTAGATTTTACGCGGAAAAAGGTTATAATGAAACCATCACGTTAAGATACTTTCCCCGGCGCCAGTCTTAGGCCGATCTGATGTCCGGACAACTCCTTTTTGCCGAAAAAATGATACAAGCCGGTCAAGAATTTTGCCTCGCCTGGATCATGGTTCTGCAGGCTGCAAGCTTAACAACCGAAAATAGTACCCATTGTAAAGGGCAACAAGATGAAGGATGAACGGAAGACCAAAGCCCAACTCATTAAGGAACTGACCGACCTGCGCCAGCAGAACGCTCTGCTAGAAGTCGGCCACCAGCGGCTGGAAACAGCCTGGCGTGAAAGTGAGGAGCGATTTCGCCAGTGGTCGGAGGCTACTCTTGAAGGCGTGGCGATTCACGATCAGGGCCAAATTTTAGAAGCCAATCAAAAATTGGCCGAGATCTTTGGGTATGAACTTTCGGAATTTATTGGCAAGAAGGTGCTGGACCTGGCCGCGCAAGAGTCGCGGGAGCTGCTCTCAAAAAATATGCTGTCGGGACAGCCAGAGTCTTATGAGGCTGTCGGCGTAACCAAAAATGGGGTGGTTTTTCCCATCGAAATCAGTCAAAAACCTATTCCCTATCGGGGCCGGACGGCCACGGTAGCGGTCATTCGCGACATTACCGAGCAAAAGCGGGCCAAAGCTGCCTACAAACAAGCGGTCATTTATGCGCAAGAGCTCCGGGGTGAAATCAATGAGCGCAAGCGAGCGGAAGAGCTACGGGCGGAATTGGAGCAGCAATTCCGCCAATCCCAAAAAATGGAGGCGATTGGCCGCTTAGCCGGGGGCATCGCCCACGATTTCAACAATTTACTCACGGCCATTATGGGCTATGCCAGTATGGCTTTGGACACGCTGCCCGCCGATCATCCCGCCATTGGTGATATGCAGGGTATTCAAAAAACAGCTCAACGGGCGGCCAATCTCACCCGCCAATTGCTGGCCTTCGCCCGCCGGCAGATTATCGAACCCCGGCTGCTTAACCTCAACGATTTAATTCTTAACCTCGACAAGATGCTGAGCCGGCTGATCGGTGAAGATATCAAATTGAGGCTGGTTTTGGCCCCCGATTTGCTTCCGGTCAAAGCCGACTCCGGCCAACTTGAGCAAGTTTTGCTTAACCTGGCAGTTAACGCGCGCGATGCTATGCCAAACGGCGGCGAACTCATCATTGAAACCACCAATGTCAACCTCGATCATGATTATGCCCGCCGGCATGCTGATGTATCCCCCGGCGAGTACGTGCTTCTGGCCGTGAGTGATACCGGCGTGGGCATGACCGAGGAAGTTAAGTCCCGCTTATTCGAGCCTTTCTTCACCACCAAAGAGGTAGGTAAAGGCACAGGTTTAGGCCTGGCGACTTGCTTTGGCATTGTCAAACAAAACGGGGGTCATATTCGAGCCTATAGCGAGCTGGGGGAAGGCACAACCTTTAAAGTTTATCTGCCGCAAGCCGAGGGTGTAGCCAGTCCTATAAGCAAGCCTGAACCCATCGATATTCTGACCCAGGGAACAGAAACCATCCTTTTAGCTGAGGATGAGGCGGCGGTGCGCGACCTGGCGGTGCGGGTTTTACGCCAGCAGGGTTATACCGTCCTGGCTGCTGCCGATGGCCAGGACGCTTTGCGCCTGGCCCAAAGCCAGCCCAAAAAAGAAATTCATCTACTGGTGACCGATATGGTCATGCCTCACCTGGGCGGGGCGGAATTGGCTAATCGACTCAAGGAGATTCGCCCCAAGCTCAGGGTGCTGTTCATGTCGGGCTATACAGACAGCACGATCATTCGCTATGGTTTGCCCCAAACGGGGGCGGCCTTTCTACAAAAACCTTTTTCCCCGCAGCGACTGGTGCACAAAGTGCGCGAAATGTTAGATATGGCAGAGAAGACCCTGGAACAAATCTAAACAAGGGCCAAGCCAAAAATCTAACCAATGTCCTATTTTCTTTTGACCTTTCTCTAACAGTTTCCAACCGAATTCAAACCTGGCGAGCTTATAATAAGGTGTAACCGTACCTGTCATTCTCGATAAGCACCTTAAAACACTATGTCCAGATTTGAAGATCAATCACAAGAAGATATCCAACATCAACTCGCGCTAGTTCTTGGCCTGGTAGAAATGCCTTTAGCCCTGGAAGAAAAGCTGCACCGAGATGAACTACTCCGCTTACGGGCAGAGATTCTGCGGCTCTGTGGCCTGCTCAGAAGCCAGCCTGAGCTCCAGCGGGCTAAGCCGGAAGAGGAATAAGACCCAAATTCGGGCTTATGGGGCGCTAATGGGTCTTTTGAAAGATTACTTCCCAGGAATAGTGACCACCGCAGTAATATGACTCGTTGGCCCGTTTCCAGGCACATTCGAGTTCATTGGCACAATAGCCGGCCTGTATCATTTGTTCGTCGGGGATTGTGGTTAAAAATGAGCTAAAGGGGAAGCTGACCTCGCTGGTATAGGGTTGACCGGTGAGCGCGTCACGCTTTACGGCGATCTCCATAGTATTGGTCCATAGGTCAATTTCCGTCCGCCCCGGTCCTTTGTTGCCGCTGGTAACCTCGACATTGTTCCAGGTATCCCCCAAAATCACCCCATCCAGAGGCTGGCCGTTTACATCGAGGACATGGATAAAAATGACGTGCATGCCCTTGGCGCAGCCACTGTTTAAAGCTAGCGGCCACAAACGCCAAGAGGCAATACGGAAGTCAACGGCGGGCGGCGGCGTGTCGGTAGGAGTTGGCGTTGGCGGGATGGGCGTAGCGGTGGGCGTAGCGCTAGGTATGGGCGTAGGAATCAGCGTGGGTGTAACTGTCGGTGTGGGCGAGGGCGTGGGGGATGGCGTTGAGGTGGTGGTAGAGGTTGGCGAGGGAGTAGAGGTCGGCGTTGAGGTGGCCGTAGGCGTAGATGAGGGCGTCCAGGTTGCTGTGGGGGAGGGGGTAACGGTGGCAAACAGTGCAGCCAAGTTTAGCGAACTGCTGCCACAAGCACTCAGCAGCCCCATAAGTAGAAGATAGATTGTCCAGCGAGCGAGTTGACTTATTAGCCTCATAATTTATGAGGACTAAATTGTATCATCGGCTGAACAATTAGGCTAATGGCTCCACCGGCCTAAAATTACCCGATTTTATCTTTTTGATAGGTTTTGAGCGCATGGTAACAAAAGGCTGTCGTCACGGTTCGGCTGCTGTACCATGAGGCCAGTTCACCGCGAGTGGGAGTGCCGTACAGGGGTTCGGCGGTCCAACTGCCGTCATAACGCTGCGATTTGCCCAAATAATTAACCCAGTCAGATAGATAAACCTCAAGGGTTTCGGAAATCCTTGAGGTTTTTTGATTCTCAACCAAGAGATGGGTCAAGATTAAAAAAGCTGCATCCTGAGGGGTAAGACTCGAACGTTTGGCTTCCTGGGCCAATTGCCTGGTCAGAGTTTGAGCAACCAGATCGAGCTGAGGCTGAAGATCCCGGCTGATAGAATCATCCTCTCCATTCTGGGAACTCTTCACCTCGCTCAGAATGACGGATTTGAGTCTGGCAATCAATTCAAGACCCGTCCAGACCGAGTAGAGCGGGATATAGTGCAGCGTTGCCGCCAACCCTTTGGTAAGCCAGCGCTGGACCCAACTTCGCACCGAATTTACAATCAAATCTGCATAACCAGCCCCGTCGTAAGCCATCAAGCCCAGCAGTACATTAGCCTCGACGGTAGCACAGTTATGACCCCACAGTGACAGATGGGGATAATCCTCGCGATTGGCCGCACCATCCATCAACCAGACCGGGATTTCGCCGGACTCGCTCAGGCCGGTCTTTAGCCAGTGGAGCGGGGTCTGCAACAGCTCGCGATGCTGGTCCGGCCGGGCAGAGTAAGGGTAGAGGCGCAACAGTAGACCCAGGTCGTCGGCGTCGGGCGGCAGGTGCGGGTGGTCGTAGTAGCGGAAGCCGGTGGTCTGGAGGGTCGCAAAAATCTCATTGATAGGCCCGGTCATATCGTGGCCGTGCCGGTTGAGCAGTTCGGCAATCAACCCCATTGGGAAAGCTTTGCCGGTCATTTCATCTACACCAAAAACACCCCGGCGCTGTACTTCCCAGCTCTCCCGAAAAGTCAGATCAGACAGCAAATAGCCCTCGGCCATCTCGATGACTTTGGGCAGGGCATCGACGTAGGGCCTAAAAAAGGGACTGCGTGGGACTTTGACCGGTCTATCCTGGGTTTTGGGTTTGAACGAAAAAAGTTCGCTCAGCTCTTCCACCCACTCAACCATTCTCACCAGATAAGCTGTAAAGCTGGGCAATTCGAGTGAGTCTGAAATGGTCTGACATGCCTTAAGCTGAGATAGACACTCCTGGCCGATTTTCTGCATCGTCCCGGTTAAAACCAACGCTCCCAAGACCCGCTCCGGCGAGGTGGGTTGGAGCGGGTCGAGACCCGCCTCCTGCATCGTTCTGAGGATCGGATAAGTGAGCTGGCGCTGGCCTATATCGCGCCGGATGGTGGAAATATCCCGCAAGATTTGAAACACGCCGTTCAACTGGTCCAGCAGAGCGAAAAGCTGTGGCAGCAAATTTTCACGCTTGGCGTAGAGGGAGACCGCCGCTGCCGACAATTTGGTATAGGCTAATTTCCCGGCTATTGGCCAGGGATTGGCGTTCAAAGTCTGGAGATCCGTGGTCAGCCGGCGACGGTCGGTGCTCGGCAGCATGGTTTCGGCGTATTCCTGCCAAAAAGATTGGTGGTAAGTCCAAAAGGGAGAGGGGCCGGGGAAGAGTTGGGCCAGATGCAAGTCAGCCTGCTGGAGCAGCACCTGAGACAAGAAAAGATAACGATTGTCAAAATTGCTGCTCTGATCCAGGATCGACTCCTGGCAGTAGGCAGCGGCAAAGGCCAGAGTCATCGCCACCAACAGCCGCTGTTCAAATTCGGCTCTGGCGGCGGTGGCGGGGCAGTCCCAGTCGTCCAGCAGCCACAAGTGCCAGTAAAGCAGCGGGTGATCGCGCTCGCGGCAGAGAATATCTTTGAATTGGCCGGTATCGGCGTAAAAAGTCGCCAGATTGTTTTTTAACAGCACGCCTTGTTGAAACAACTGGGGCGGCAACTGGCTGAAGAATTGCTCGACCTCAGGCCAATATTGGTCACGTTTGCGTTGATAGGGGGCAGTCCAAGTCATATCATTTGAAGCACAGAGACGCAGAGACACAGAGATTTTTCAAACCAACCTCTGTGAACTCTGCGCCTCGGCGGTGAATCATTTTTTGTTGGCGAGTGTCTTCTACACCTGCAAACAGTTTGTGCTAAATTAAACTGCCGCTTGATTCTCGCCAAAAGCGGCGGCCAGACCTTTGAGTGACGCGGCATCAACGCCTTTGAGAGCCTCAATGAGGTCAATCGTCGGATCGATTCCGGCTTCTTTGAGCGTTTGCTCCGGGTTTTTGGCCAGAGCTTCGGCAAATTTCTCATCCGACAGAATTTTACCTACCAAAGCTTGCAGATCAGCAGAGTCAGACATTTTATTTCTCCCTTCAATTTATTGAATAGATAAATTTAGACGGTTTCATTGCGGCTGGTTTTGTAAATATCGGCCAGCCGTTTGGCCAGGGCTCCGGCCATTTGCATCAGAATAGTCGGGTGCTCAAAGGCCATCAATTGTAAATCGGTATCGGTCAACACAAAGCAGCGCGATGGTTCAACGGCCCGAACGGTGGCGTAACGCGGATCTTCGGTGAAAAAGGCAATCTCGCCAAAGACCTCGCCCGGCTGGATGAGGCCAATTTTGAGCGGCTGGCCCTCGCGAGTCACCCACACCTCCAACTTGCCCTCGATCAAAAAATAAACGTCGTCGTTGCGCTCATTTTCCCAAATAACCGCCTCGCCGGGGGCAAAGTTGACCAGGCAGAAAAGATGGGCCAATTTAAGCAGCAACTCCGCCGGCAAGGGTCGATAAATGTCACTTTGATCGAGCAGTCCCAACCGGTGCAAGGTGTTCGCCGCCGCTTTGTCCTCGGTTTGCTGTATCATGTGCTGCCACAAACGGCGATCCGTCTCGCTGGGCAAACTGGCCGGCATTTCTAGGGTCGAGTCGAGCTGCGCCGCGATGAGATGGGGGAACAGCGGGCGCAAGTCAGGCGGGGCCAGGCGCGACAAATAATCCAGGGTATCGGTCTGGCCCTCGCTCCAGTTTTCCAGGATCAAGGTCGCTTCCCGTTTCAAGCGCTCGGTTTGGGCGGCTACGGTCAATTCGACCGATTTGAGCCGGGCTAACAATAACGAGCGATAACGTTTGTAAAAGTAGCGTCCGGCCACAGGAGAGTGCGGGGCAGCATCCTGGTAAGCCTTGAAACAAGCCAGCACGGCGCGGTCGCCGGGGTTTTCCTCAGGCTCGATGAGCGGCAGTAGGTTGGTCTCCAGGTTCAAATAGCGCCGGGCAAACTCGTCCACGTATTCAGTTTCACGACTGGTCAAATCCAGGTAGAGCCAGCCGACGTGATAGTAAATATATTTGATTTGATCGGCGGCGTACTGCTCGTCGATGTCTTCGATCAGGTCGTCACGGTCTTCCAGGCGTTGAACCAAATCGTCAGATAATTGCCCACTGCCCTCGATCATTTGCTCCGGGTCAGCCACACCGAGCGCCGTCTGGATCATCTCGATATTTTCAAAATCGGCCACCCCAATCTGGCCTGATACATTCAGAGCGTGCAGCACGCTGTAGTAGGAGTCGACGGCAATATTTTTGGCTTCCATCTTGGCTGCAAGTGTTTCAATAGCCCGCCGCAAAAAGTCTTTAGCATAAGCCTTTTCTTGGGGAGCCAACCGGTGCTTCACCACGGCGACGGCCAATTTGTTGGCAATCTGCTCCTCATTCCACAAGCTGCCGCCGAACAAGCCATAGCGGTGGCGATAATGATGCGCCAACTCGTGGGCAATCACATGCGGGATCATCAATTGAAAAAAACGCAGCAATTCTTCGTTGTTTTCACAAGCCAGTAACGAGCGCAAAAACAGCGCCTGGAGTTTGCCCGTCGGCTGCCTAAAATCCGGCACCGACAGGTAAATATGCCGGTCTTCCAGGCTGTAGTAGCATAACAGTCCGTTGCCCTGGCGCAATTCAATGCCGGGGTCGGCCTGGAGACCATAGGCGGCGAACTCGGCCAGGAAGGCGGCGAAATGTTTTTGCCCAAGGGCAAATAAATCTAGGTTCAAAGATTCGTCAGGCATAAAATTTCCCCTGGCTGACCCGCCACCTCTTCCATCCTACTACCCACGCACCGCCGCAATCTTGCCGATAGTTTCCAATCCGGCAGCTACCTCTTTGGCTTGTCTGCGTAACAAAGCCTCGCGCGTCTCCAGGTAAGCATGCAGGTCCGGGCATTGTAATTCTTCGGCTAATATTTTCAAAGTTGACATCCAACCCTCGGATTTTTCAATGGCCCAGGCAAAACCCTCACGGGCTATCCAGCCGGCAACCGGCTCGTCCGGCTGCCGCCGCCGCTCGGCCTCGGCTAAAAAGTAGGTTTGCGCTTGGCGAGCGTAATCCCGATACCAGCCAAAAAGGTCATTCAAGAATTGGTGCCAACAACCAAACAGGTCCACCCAACGCGACCAGGGTTCGATCAGTTCAGGATGGTCATAGTGAAAGCACACCGCCGCCAGGGGGATTTTGGCGGCGCAGGTCTTTTGGGCCGCCACCTGCTCAAAGTGGGTCGCCTCCAGGTTAGACAGAAACGCATCTTGCAGCGTCACCTCAGCAGAATGAAACCAGGTGAGGTTAAAAAAAGACCAAAAGAGATGGCTCGCCGCAAAATAACGCTGATAAGCCGCCTGAAATTGGGTCTGAAAGAAATTGAGCGCCGGCAGCAGCTTCAATTCCACCGTGGCATGGCCATCCATCAAATTATCGGCCAACCGGATAGCATAGTAACCGTTGATGGTCGAGTAAGCCACATCGGCTTGAAAAGGCAGGTCATGGCCCGCCCTCAGACTCTTCTCAACCCACCAGGGCAACAACAACGATGGAAAAGCCTGGGGATGCTTAAAGTAATGGGCCAGCTCGCTTGTCCCGGCCAGGCACAGCATCCAGCGCGAAACGTGTTGGGCCATCACCGGCGCGGCCTGGGCCATCTCACTTTGAATTCGAGCCAGGGCGGCGGCAATCAGATCGTCTAGTTGGGGCTCGTACATTGCAGCGCCTCCTGTGCTTGTTTCAACTCATAGACCGCACCCGACCGGGCAAAAATTCGATAGGCGCGAACCAAATGCCGGGGGCGGGCCGGATCAGCCAAGGGCAAACGCCGCCCCATTTCCAAATGGGTCAAACCCTCGCTGTACGGCAGGTCCAGTTTTTTAGCGACTTCCAGGCTTTGGTTCCACCATTTCTGAGCTTTATGTGGCCGCCCCGACAGCCATTCGAACACGCCCTGCCATAGATAAGCCCGCGGCTGGCCGATAGGGAAAACCCGGGCATAACCCCGCAGAGCCTGGCAGGCTCGTTGAACGTCTGAACGTTTCAAGGTTTGCCGATTTGAGTGCAGTTCGCTCTCCCACAGGGACAGATAGGTTTCCGCCGCACCGGCATAGCCGGGGAGCGAGAGGAATGAGGTGGGCGAAGTTTTGGCAATCAAATTAGAGGTCTTTTCTGCTTCAACCAAAGCTAGGTCGGGTTCAGCCCGGCGCAGGTGGACCAGCGCCTTTAAACCGTGCAGATCGATATGCAGCGCCTCATCGATCACATGCGGATTTTCATTTAGTAAAGTTTCCAGCGCCTCCAACTGTTGCAGGGCCTGGTCAAACTCCCCACGGGGTAAGAGGCTGTAAACCTGCCCCCGCAAAGCCCAGGCCTGATTATGCGGGTCGTTGCGCCGTTTGGAGGAAGTTGACAACTCATCAAACATCTTGGCACACTGGGCAAAACGGCCCTGGAAATATTCTATCATCGCCAGATTACCCAGGCCATCATCGCGCCGGCCTCGATCTCCCAGGCGCTCCGAGATGTCAATCACCTGCTCCAACAGATCATGGGCATTTTCCCAATCGCCCACGCCGGCATAATAAACCCCGGTCAAGAGGGCTACCCAGGCCCGCGCTGGCAGATCGTGAATTCGCTGGGTCATCTCCAAAGCACGGCGACAGTAAGCTTCGGCCAGGCGATGGAGCGGCACAAAGCCGATGATCACCCCGACGGAAGCATAACCACGAGCCAATTCAGGCGACGGCCCGGCGGCTTCGGCCAGATTAAGAGAGCGAAACGCCGCGTATAGGGAAGGGACCGTCTCGTTGGCAAAGTAGTAGACTGCGGTCAGCCCTTCATAAGCGCGGGCCGCCTCCAGCAGAATGTCACTTTCTGCCGCTTGGCGGCCTACAAACCGGGCCGGCCACAGCCGGTGCAGCGCCTGCTGCAACACCTGCCTGACTAAACCCAAGATTAAATTGACCTGACCGGCAGGTAGGGCCTGATCCAATAAGGTCAAGCCCTGCTCCAGGTGGGTGCGCCCCTCGGAGAACTTAACCCAATTAACGTAGGCTTCGCCGAGTTTTAATTCCCAACGCGCCCGGCGCTGGGAGGTTAGGAGGCTGGAAGGTGGGAGGGCTGGAGTCGATTCAGCTAATACCTGTGTTCCGCCAGCCCCAAGCTCTTCTGCCAGGGCCAGAGCCTCGCTAAAAAACTCCACCGCTTCCTCATTGGCGTAGCTGTGCAGGGCTTGCTCGCCAGCTTTCTCCAGATAGTCCAAGGCTTTTCGGACCACCTCGGCTTGCCGCCAGTGAAAGGCCAACAGCGAATAAAACGGCGACAGGTCGTCGGCGTAAGTTTGCTCATACCAGTTACCCACCTTTTGATGCAGTTCCCGCCGCTGAGAGAAGAGCATCATGTTGTAGGCGACTTCCTGGGTGATAATGTGTTTGAAGATGTAAGTTAGGTCGGGTTCGGGTGTTTCAAGCTCGGTAATGTCCAAACGAGCCAAGCCATTGAGATAATCGGCCAGGCGGGTTTTATCGGCCTCAATGGGATGGATATGGTGTAGCGTCTCAAACTCGAAGACGCGGCCAATCACACTGGCCACTTTGAGGGTCAATTGTTGGGAAGGGGTCAAGCGGTCAATCCGGCTGGTGATAACCCCCTGAACTGTATCGGGCAAGTGCAGGTCTTGGAGGTCAACCGCTTGTGGGGTCAGCCGGCACTCGCCATTAGCCACCGAGATCAAGCCGGAGTCGCGCAGGGCATAGGCCAATTCTTCGCCAAAAAAGGGGTTGCCATCCGTTTTGGCGTAAATCAACTGGGCCAGCGAATCGGGCAAACTGGCCACCCCTAACCTTTGACAGACCAGGGCGGCCATATCGGTCAGCGGCATGGTCTTCAGGGTGAGTTTGTCGGTGTGGGGGTCGCGCAGCAGTTGGCTGTATTCGGCCGGCAGCGGCTCGGTTATGGGGCGCGTGGCCAGCACCAGCAGGATAGGATGAATGCGCTGCGCCACCAGCAGGGCCAGCGCCCAAGAGGCCGAGTCGAGCCAGTGAGCGTCCTCCAGCACTAACATGATTTCACCATCTTGACGCACGACCTGGTGCAACAGGTGTAGAAGCAACTCGTGGGTGTTGTCGGCTCGCACCTTGCCGGTCATATGCTTGGTAATCTCATTTTCGGGCCAATCAAGCGACAGCACCGGATTTAGCAAGGGGGCCAACTGGGCAAAATAAGAGGTGGGGCGCACCTCGCCCGCCGGCCCTACTTTTACTTGTAAAATGGTCGTTTCTTGGGGTGGGGCAAATTTGGTTTCCAGTTGCTGCTGTACATGCGCCCGGCGAAGGACCGGGTCGTCGGGCAGGGTTTCTAAATTAAAAAGCTGTTTAAAGATGGGCCGCCAGGCATGATAGGGCGTAGATTTATCAATAGCGCTGGCAATACCCAGCCAGCCAACCACGCCCAGCGCATGAGCCTGCCGGAGCAGCTCTTCGACCAGGCGCGACTTACCGATGCCAGCCTCACCCTCAATCACCACAATCCCGCCGGTTCCACGTAGTAGGGTTTGTAGGTGAGCGGTCAGCAGGTCTCGCTCCGCCTCTCGCCCTACCAGGGTAGTGTGGCGGCGGCTAACGCCGGCCTTTGGGCCTAGTGGACAGTAAATGGCGATCGGTTCAGCTTTGCCTTTAACTTTAATGGGCGGCAAAATCTCAAAATTCAGTTGGTTTTGAGCCGCTTGATAAGTCACAGCATCGCAGAGAATCCCCCCCATCTCCCCCGGTTGCGAGGTGGCATAAGAGAGGGCTGCGGCCTGCATCAAGCGGGCGGCCAAATTAACCACGTCACCGATCATGGTGTACTCACGCCGCCGGTTATTGCCTACCATGCCGCAAAAAGCTCGGCCTGTGGTTACGCCAATGGCGCTGCGCAGTCCCAGCCGCTGCAATTCAGCCTGGACAGCCAAGGCCACTTGGACCCCCCGGGCCGGGTCATCTTCATGAGCGAGCGGCGGCAATCCCAATGCGGCGACCAAGGTGACGCCTTTATCGTCTACACTAAGTTTGTTGATGCTGCCTTCGAAGCGATAGAGGCTGGCTTGCAGGGTTTGCATAAGAGTCTGCGCCTGCTCCAGGGGCATCGCATAATCCAGGTCGTGCAAATTGATAAAGATGACGGTCACCCGGCGCAACTCGGCCAGCCAGCCGGCCTGTCCGGCGGCCAGCCGGGCCAAAATAGCCCCCGGAATAAAAGCCCGCAGCCCGGCTTCGGCCTCGTATGGCAGAGACGAGGTAATCGCCTCGGCCGGGAGTGGCG
Organism: uncultured Caldilineaceae bacterium; assembly: GCA_964604225.1. Lineage (GTDB taxonomy): Bacteria > Chloroflexota > Anaerolineae > 4572-78 > J111 > DSQQ01. The sequence continues at coordinate 15,663 of CAZRYD010000014.1, read as the reverse complement.
TTGAGTAAGCTTGGCGCATCCCGGTTAAGCGCACTGCACCCTTCGGCCCGCCGTTAACTGACCCTGTAGGCGGGTTGGCAGCGACACGCACCGGAGCGCCCACCACCCTCTCTTGCAGTAGAGACCAGGCCTCGGGCGAAAGGATAATATCGCCGGGTTGAGCCTGGCTGCCGGCCAAGCCAACCTGGATCAAGGGGGCGCCTGTGACCAGAAATTCCCAGCGGCCATACACGCCGCCCAGGTGCATGGTCAAAACCTCGCCGGCGCCCAGGGTTAGCTTGAGAGAAAGTTGTACCCCTGCCGCCACCTCGTAAGCATTGAGCTGCTGCTGAATGGTCAGGCTGCAGCGGGCCGCTTGTTGCAGCGCCGCCGGGAGAAAAGCCGGATCATAGCTCCCAGATTCGTCAAAGGCAGGCCAGAGAGCAATCAAGGCATCGCCGGCAAACTTAACAATATCACCCCCATAGGCGGCGATCAAATCAATAAGCTGGCCGAAATAGGTGTTGAGATGTTGGGTTAATTCTTCAGCGCCGGCCGGCCCTTTTTGAGCCAGGTGTTCGGTCAAGGCGGTAAAGCCGGAGATGTCGGCAAAGAGGACGGCGGCGGGGCAAGTTTCGGAGGTTGGAGTGGTAATTGGTGTCGGATTATCTGCCAGGCGATGAGTGATTAACGTCGGGACATAACTGGCGAGGGTTTCGATCAGGTTTGACACCGTGGGTATCCTTTGAGAATTCAAAGTCTGAACACAATCTCAGTATGAGGAATCTTAAAGTATTTGTCTATCCCCCATATTTGCTATTGGGCGTTCCTTAACCCCAACAACTCGTAAACAGGCTCCGGTTGAGTTTGACCCTTTAGTTGAATCTGGCCGACACAGTGGACCTGAACTTCGTGTTGAACCAGTTGATAGGTTTCCTGGCCCAAAAGGATTTGCCCGCCACGGGCGTTCTCCTGGAGCCGTTTGGCTTTATTCACGGCGTCGCCAATAATGGTAAAGTTCATCATCTGTGGGGTGCCGATATTGCCGACAAGCACCTCGCCGGTACCCACACCCACGCTAAATTTCAACCGGTCGGCTAGCGGCATGCGCTCGTGCAGTCGCTCGATCCATTGGCCCAATTTCCAGACAGCCCGAACGGCCCGCAGTGGATAATCCGGCTGGGACAGTGGGGCATTAAAAAAGGCCATAATGGCATCACCCATGAATTTGTCCAGGGTGCCTTCCTCGGCCAGCACGGCCTCGGCCGCCACCCGCAGGTGTTGGTTGAGCAGCCTGACCAGCGTCTCTGGTTCGCTACGGGCGCTAAAGGCGCTAAAACCGTGCAGGTCGGCAAAAAGAACGGCCACGTTTTGGCGCGTCCCCCCCAGGCTGACTTTGCCGGGTTGGGTCAGTATTTGCTCAACCACGGTGGGGGCTACATAGCGCTCAAACAAGCTACGAATCTGCCGCTTTTCCCGCTCTTTGGTCAATTGGAGTTGGCGCATCAACTGCATATTATGGATGGCAATGGCGGCATAATCGACCAGCATGGCCAGCAGGCGTTTGTCGTGCCCGCTAAAGGGTTCGCTGGACAATTTACTGATCCGCAAATTGCCGACAATCCGGTCGCCCAATTGAAGCGGAACGGTCAGGGTGGCGGCGGTTTCTCCTGGCGTGACCGTAGCCAGCCTGTCTGGGCCAGTTTGTCCAGTGGAGCGGCGGCGGATTGGTTCGCGCAGTTGACCTGTCTCTGGATGAATCAGAGCCAGCGTACATTCTTCACTCTGGGTCATGAATAGAACGGCATCTACAATCCGCTCCAACATTTTATCAGGACTCATCAACGCGGTGATGGATTTACTCACTTCGTATAAGGTGTTGAGTTCGTGGACATGTTGTTCAAGCTGTTGATTGGTCTGCATCAATTGGTGGGTCAGGGCTTCTTTTTCTTGCTGCAAGCGGGTCACGTGTAGGGCATGCTCGATAGCATCGAGCATCTCTTCCGGGGTAAAAGGTTTGGTGACGTAATCGTACACGCCCAGACGAAATCCTTCAACCGCCACCTGTTCGGAGCCGTGAGAAGTCATCAAAATGACCGGCGCGCTGTACTGCGATTTGCGCAGTTCACGCAGCACCTCCAGGCCGGACAATTTGGGCATCTCGAAGTCCATTAAAATAAGATCGTGCAGGTGGGATAGCGCTTTACGCAGCCCTTCGGCTCCGTCTCTGGCCACCTCAACGATAAAACCCTGCGGCTTCAAAATATATTCGCTGACGAATTCGCGAATGTCCGGGCTGTCGTCAACCACGAGCACACGCAGGTTATTCACAATCAACAGTTTGTCCTTTCTTCAACCAATCGGTGGGGGTGATAATGTCTTCCGGCTTAAACCCCAATTTTGCGAGGGTCGGCTGAAGCCAATCCAGGCGGGCGATGACAAACAGGTGATGGGCGTCTGAGCCGAAGTAAAATTTGGCTCCGGCGGCCCGGGCAGCCTGCAAACCCCGGACGTATTTTTGCCAAAAGACCTGGCCTTGATGTTCAACCATCAAATGAATACCCATACCGATTTCGATAGCCGTATGATGATTTTTGGCCACCTCGCCCAGTTCGGCAAAATGGTCTTCATTCCAGACATCCAGAAATTCGGCGGAGGTAAAGCCCCAACGATTGACAGCATGTTGGGTACTGATGACCCAGGGGTGAGCCAGACCATGCACCAGCGGGTTTTTGGCCGCGCCGAGTAACATGGCGTGCTGATGGGCCACAAAAGTGGCGGCGCTGCCTTTGGGCGGTTTTTCGACCCAGCGCTGATTGAAGTGGTGCGGGCCGGCCAGGACATAATCGAGTTGGGCCGCTTCGGAGGGAGGGAGTTTGATGGTCCCGGCAGTGTCCAGCACGCACAACTCCGCCCCAATCAAAACCGTCATACCCGGCGGCGTCTTTTTGACAACTTCCTGGCGCAGTTGCTGAAAGACTGAAAATTTGGTATTCAGGAAGTAATGATTAGCCAAGCCGACGGTCCACACCCCATTTTTGGCGGCTGTTTTGAGCATCGCCGGCAGGGTGGCCCGCCAGTGGGCATCGGGCGAATGGGGGTGGGTGTGAACGTGGAGGTCGTGGAAGTGAAATTGGGTTGCGTCGAAATTAATCATAGGTGTGATGTGTGAGACGTGAGGCGTGATACGTGAAACGTGAGATTTTACGCATCACGTATCATATATCACGGCAACAAGTTCTCCCGGCGTAAGTATGCTTCCACCGCCTGCGCTACCAGGGTGTGTCCGGTGGCATTCCAGTGGATGTCGATAGGGAAATAGAGTTGGCCCCCTTGTTGAGCCTCAGCTCTGAGGCTAGGAGTAAGGTCAAGGCAATGAAGCTTTGCTAAGGCGCAAAATTGGCGTAAAGGTTCGACCAGTTGGTCTACACTGTAGTCTGGTGGAAAGTTTCCCACCTGCTGGAATTGCGGCCAATAAACCTGCTCTTTGGAAGGGACAATGATGATGACTAGGGTTGCGCCGGTTTGGTCGAGTTGAGCCAGGGTATCTTGCAGCGCCTGCTGAGTCAGCGGCCAACCGTCGGAGAGCATGCGCGCCTGCACATTCAAATCACAAATATCGTGGTCGAGACAGAAAACGAGGTTGAGATTATCATCGTGATAGGCCGGGGCAGGCGGCAGGGCTGAATATTCGCAGGTGTGACGCCAATACAAAAGCAATTCATAGGCCAGGGAGTAGCGCTTCATCAAATGGTGCAGTCCATTCGAGCAAGGTTGGCTGGGCGGACGGACGGCCTGAAGTACTGTGTCGGCGGGAGCCAGCCACTGGGCAAAACGTAAGTTGTCTTTGAGATCATTTTGAAAAAACATCCAGAAGACGATAGTGGCCGGCAACTGGCGGCCATACTGGCTGTAGATCCGTGCCTCTTGCAGCGACGACGCGCCCACCTGTGACAGGTTGACGAAGGTTTGGCCGGTTTGACGCTCCAACAGCTCCAGCCAGATCTCATCCTGGGCCACACCGACGCCAAACCCGAACGAGTCGCCCAGGACGATGGCGTAGGGGTCAGCCTGGCTGGGGAGCGTGTCGCGAAATCCGGCTCTACCCAGGCCGAGCGAGTCGGTTTTTATGGGCCAAGCCGGATATTCCGGGTTGCCATTAATAATTGTATCTACTTCGGGTTTCATTCGTTCTCGCAGATAATCATCCTCTTCCCATAAGGCCCTGTACTCGGTCAGAAATTGTGGCAGCCCAACGGGGGCCAGCAGGCCCACTTTTTGGGTCAATTGGGAGTGTGTTTCCAGCGGCAATAGCGTCGGCAGCAAACGCAACATTATTTCAACTAAAATCAGCCCCAGGCCCAATCCAAAGACAATGATCAGAATCGAGCGCCAAGTGTTTGCCAAGAGCAAAATTTCCTTCAGAACAAGGAACTGCGGGAACTATATTTCCTTCAGTTCCTTCAGTCCACTGGATTTCTTCCTCACCCAACCCAGGGCCACACTCTGGCCAAGTAACCACCACCAGACCAGCGGCGCGGCTTGCAATATCAGCCGCTCGGCGGAGTTGCTGAGGTGGGCCAGGAAAGGGTCAAAGCGACTAAAAACGTAAGACAGACTCACCAACCCTAAATAGCCTGTCACCGGCAGAATCAGCCAGCCGATTGGGGCTGCCAAAATCTGCGATCTCCGGCCTAAAAGAGTCAAGGCAGCCAACAGCCAGACGAAATTCCAATAAGGGTTTAACAGCCGGGCCAGCATGTGCCAGCCAATCACCGGCAGCCGAGGTAGATTAGTCCAAAAATTGGCGAGAGTCAAAGGTAAAAAGGTAAAACGGTAGGTTTCAAACATTGTTAAAAAGAGCTGCCAGAGGAGAGGTATTAATAAAGCCGGCAAAAAATAAATAAGAAATAAGAAAGCGGCTTGCCGGCCCGGCAGATAGTTGCGCCTGACTTGTAAAATCAGTCCAATTAGCAGCGCCAGGCTGACCAAGCCCCACCACAGCCAGCCTTCGTTTTTGAGCCAGGGCAGGAGGCCGGTGGAGAGGGCTAGGAGGAGCAGGGGGGTGGGGGAGTGGGGGAGTGGGGGAGAGTGGTTGTCAGAAGACCAATTTGTGAAAATCTCAAATAATAGCAGGAATGATAAAAATACTAAGGCCGCTAAAGGAATATCGGCCAGGCCGCTGTGGGCGGGGCGTTCCAGGCGAGGGATGGTTACTAAGAGAGCGGTAAAGCCTATAGCGGCAGTAGGCGAGACGAAGCGCCGGGCTGCATCATAAAACAGCAGCAGGAGAGCACCATAAAAGAGCAATGACATCAAGCCAATGATCGGCTCATGGATGTGGCCGAGCCAGGTATAAAACCAGGCTTCGGTCAGCGGCAGCATTAACGGGTAATCCATGTTGGTCGGCAGGCGGGCTGGATTATGGTACATGGTTGGGGCAAGGGTCTGGTCAATGTAGATAGCGTTGGCTTTGCTGGCCCAATTGACCCAGGCATCCCAATCGGTCAGAGGACTGGCCCAGGCAGCAAAGGCGACGAGACCGACTTGCAGCAAGATGATCGCCAGGAAGAACAAGTGAGAAGGTGGCACAAAGATGCAGGGGGGCAGGGGGGCAGACGAGCAGGGGCGAAGAAGAAGCGTTTGGCGATGCGCGTAAAGCCACAGCAGCGGACTCAGCAGGCTCAGAACGATGACTGCCTGGGTTAAGGTTAGACCAGCCCAGAGTAGCATGAACACTCCAAGCGTGGTCAGGCTGCACCCCAAGAGCCAGGCTGCGGCTAAACGGCGGACCGGTGAAGGGGTCAGCCGGTGGCGTAGAAGAGACCCGCACACCAGATCACCCCACAGCCAGATCGAGAGAATTGCGCCAAACATCCGTAATAGTAGACCAAAGAGAGATGATTGAAGATGAGGGAGGGAGGACTCGATATTACTACCATTGATCTCCGGTCTCTGGTCTTCGATCTCGACAAAAATCAAATGGGTGTCAGTATCAAAAGAAAGGGATTGATGGGATACAAGCGGCTGGGCAAAACCATCGGCCAAAATGGCGGCAGCGTGATATTTTTGAGCCAGGTTCAGGATGTCAACCTCCGTCAAATACGTGAAAACCCACCAGGCAGGGTAGCGGGTCGGTGAGACGGGAGCGGCCCACCAAACGCTGCGTGGGTAGAGATGGTAGACGGCTCGATGGTACAGCACGTAGGACGGGTCGCCGTAGGTGTGCGGGCTGGCAGTGACCAGCAAAAGGGTGGTTTTGGGGGATGTATTTTTTTCAACCCAGGTCAGCAAATCATAGCTGGCCGGCTGGTAGGCCAGTTGGGCCAGTTGCCGGGAGTCGGCGAGTTGGGTATAGGCCAGAGTCTGGTGAAGAAAAGCGAGGCGTTCTGGCAAATAATACAATTGGCCCATTACGATGACCAGTAAAACTAACCAGGCCCACCAGTTTATGCGCCGGTCAATGATTTTCGTCATGGCTCAGGTCGGAGTTGGCGGTTAATTCATAAATTTGCATCCGGCCATAGGTTGGGTCATCCACCTGGCCGATGAGACGAGCGCGTCGCTCTGGCAAATAGGCCCAAATGTCCCGGCCAAGTTGATGCAACGGGTGATCTGGTGCAGCGGTTTCGGCTAAAAAATCGAGCATGATTTGATCCAGCAGGATAATTTGGGGAAGGATGGCCTGGGTGGCTTCACTAAACGAAATCGGTTGCGACACGTAGTTTGGATTGGTCCAAAAAATGGGGACCAAGATGCTGCGATAATCTTGGCTGTGTCCGGCCAGTCCCAGCCAGTAATGCTGCAAAGCCATTACCCGGCTTTGGGGGGGCAGTTTCGCCGCCACAGCCCCGGTGAAGGTTTTATAAGGGCTAAACGCTTGAGCCACTTTCTGTAGCTGCCACTGGGTCAGCAGACCCTCAGCCACGGCCAAAAGAAAAAACAGCGCGAGGGCCGGTCGCCACCAGCACCGTAGCGTTGGCGCTTGCCAGAGATGAATGAAACCGGCCGCTATCACCAGGGCAAATAGAGGCCAAAGGGTCGCCAGATAGCTGAAAGTTTTGAAGGAAAGGAGAAATGTGAACAAGACCCCCAGAGTCCCCACCACAGCAATCAAAAGTCGAGCCGAGATCACCGGAGGCCGATGACTGGGGGCCTGGGTTTGTTGGCGATTGGCTGTTGACCATTGGCTGTTGACCATTGGCTGTTGAATAGTACGCCTCACCAGCCAAATTAAACTCAAACTACAAAGCATGAGCCACAGCCACGCGCCGAGAGACTGCTTTGCCCCGTTCAAAATGGGATCGTAACGTTCGACTTCGTTGAGCAGGTTAATCAGGTAAAAGCGGCCATCCACCAGGCCGAAACGGTCGGTGTAGTTGCGATTTTGCCCCAGGAAATCGGCCCAACCGGAGGCGACGAAGAGGAACCAGGGAGTCAGAGCCAGGCCAAATCCAAATCCGGCGAAGAGCATCGGCTTAATCGCTTGTCGACCCAAAATCCATAACATCGCCAAAAGTAAGGCTGGCAGCCAAAAAGCGCCGTAGACGTGGCTGAGGGTGGCGAGGCCGGCGAGGAAACCGATCCGGAAAAAATTGACAATTGACAATTGACAATTGACAATTGACAATTTAATTTGTGACCGAGGGGGGGGTAAGGTGTGGACCAGCAATAGCAGCGCCGCCAGCCCAAACACCGGCACGGCGCTGTCGTAGCGGGTGATGCGGGCGACGTCGGCCAGGGGGATGCCGCTGACCAAGTGAGGGAAAGGGCCGGCGATGCGCCAGGTGACTAAAATGGCGACGGCGAGCATTCCATGCCAGGGTGAAAATAGCCTGGCGCCCAGCCGGTGAGTTAAGGCCAGAGTCAGCATGATGAGCACCAGCGGGACGAGTCGAGCTTGAAACAGGCCCAGACCAAACAGGTGCAGCGCCCCCCCCACCAGAATTGAGAAGAGGGGCATAAAGCCATAGTAATGCCGCTCCATGCCGTAAAACCCGGCGAAAAGGTCGGTCCCAAAACGGCCCTCGGCCCAAAAGGTGTAACCCGGCGCGGCCTGCCAGGACTCGTCCTCGTGGATTTTGGGAAAGCGGTCCAGGTTGGCGAGGCCGGTGGCCCAGAAATAGAGGGCCAGAAGAAGGGAGACGAGGTAAGGGGTGAAACGTGGCGCATAAGGGGTAAGGCGTGAAGACATTCTAAGGAGCGATGACCTTCATCGGTACGCGGCCTTTGCAGCCGAGGGTGGCCAGTGGATTTGGCTCAACCTGATGTCCCGGCGGCAGTTGCAGGCGATAGCGCTGGGCGATGGTGGCCAGCAATAAGCGCGCTTCCATCATGGCAAAGCTGTTGCCAATACAAATGCGCGGCCCGCCGCCAAAAGGCAAGTAGGCAAAACGAGGCAGACGCTTCTCCAGCGGCTCGCCGGAGGCGTCTGGGCTAAAGCGTTCAGGTAGAAATTGCTCTGGCTGATCGTAATAAGCAGGGTGACGATGGACCGCATAAGGCGTGATAGAGACAATCGCTCCTTTTGGGATGCCATAGCCGCCAAGTTCAACCTCGGTTACAGACTGGCGCAGCATGACCCAGGCGGGCGGATAGAGACGGAGCACCTCTTTCACAATTAACTCCGTATAGGGCAGATTAGCTAAATCAGTCAGGGTGGGGGAACGACCCGCTAAAACCTGCCCCAACTCGGCCTGAAGTTTGGCCTCGACAGCCGGATGCTGGGCCAGCAGCACCCAGGCCCAGGTCAGGGCGAGCGCCGTTGTCTCGTGGCCGGCGATGAACATGGTCATCACTTCATCGCGTACTTGCAGGTCGTTCATCTTTTCACCGCTCTCTTCATCTACCGCCAGCAGGAACATCGAAAGCAAATCTCCGGCATCTACCCCTGACCGGCGGCGCTCTTCGATCAAGCCATAAACAATAGCATCCAGTTTGGCCGAGGCACGAGCTTTGCGCCGGTTAACCGCCGTAGGCAGCCATTCTGGGGCCAGGGCTTTTAGCGGGTGCATGGCCTGCTCGCTGACAGCCAAGCCCACTTCCGCCATTGCTGCCCTGACAGCATCGGTGGCTACAGTAATTTTGGTCTGGAACAGGGCATCCACGACAATCTGCAAGGTCAGGTCGTGCATGTCTTCATCAATCTTGCGCCATTGCCCGGCCTGCCAGGTAGCGAGCATACGCTGGGTGTGGCCGACCATCGCTTCGGCATAGGCTTGAATGCGTTTATGGTGAAAGGCCGGCTGAGCCAGTCGCCGCTGACGTTTCCAGAAGTCGCCTTCGCTCAAAAATAGGCCGTTGCCAAAGGATGATTTGAATATCTTTTTGAAAATGGCCGGCTTTTGAAACTTGTCGGCTTGCCTGACCAGCACTTCCTGGAGCAGGTCGGGGTTATTGAGCAAAAAACCGGGCTGATAGAAGGGGCCGGGCAGGGTGACAAAATCGCCATAGTCCCGGAGCATGGCCATAATGAAGCCAAGCGGATCCTGGCGAAAATGGCCGGTGACTCCCAACGGCGAAATTGATTTTGGTCCGGGAGGATAACGTAACACCATAGATTATTTGTGCCTCCCGGGGACGCTTCGCGTCGGCCTACGGCCTCGAAATGACCTGGTTTTAATTACGAAAGCGCCTGGACCGGCTTGAGCCACTCGACCAGCTTCCGATCCAGGGGCAGGGCATAAGCTCGCCGCTCGACCCGCCAACGGGAGAGCTTTTGCAGCGGCCAGCGCAGCGGGTTGCGATTGCCGCTGTAAGCCAAACGTTGGTAAAATTTGAAATGCTCGATCTCACGCTTTTGGGCCGGGCTGAGCCACTCATTGCTACTGCCGATGTAGTCGAAATTGGCCCATTCCTCCAAAGAGGCCGGGAAACGATAATTTTCGGCCTTGAGCCGTTCGGCGATGGGGTTGCCGGGGTAGGGCTTGAAATAGAAGACAGCCAACTCAAAATTGCTGCTCATGGCCCGCAACTCGCGGGCGACCCGCAACGACTCGGCTACACTCTCCGGCGGCTCGCCGGGAAAACCGACGATGACGTTGATGATGGCCCCAAGGTTATGTCGGACCAGCTTTTCGGCGGTGAGCCACATATCCTCAACTTTGATGTCTTTCTGAATCCGGTCAATCGTTTCCTGCGAGCCTGCTTCCATACCGATCATCACCCGGCGCAGGCCGGAACTTTTACACAGGGCAAAGGTGGCGTCGTCAAGACGGCGGCCCTGGTCCGCCCGCATAGTGCCGGTCCAGGTGAAGTGCAGCCCTTCGCGCAAAAAGCCTTCGGCTACGGCGGCAACCCGTTTCTGTTGGGTAAAATAGGTCTCATCCTGCAAGTTCAAATCTGTAAAGTGATAGCGTCGCCACAGGTCGGTCAGTTCGCCGACCATCCGCTCCGGGCTGTAGCCGTACCAGCCCCGATTGTAAACCGCCGGGTCGGCGCAGAAGTTACAGCGGAAACGGCAGCCCTGCGAAGAAATATAGTCTAGCTGGCGCTGACCTTTTAATTTAAAATAATCCTCAACGGAGATGAAGTTATAGTCGTGCCGGGGCAAGTGGTTGATGTCGCGCATTGGGCGAGGGGGAGCGAGGGAGGCTGAAGCCAAGGCTGAGGCTGAGGGGTTAAGGACACAGCCCAAAACACCATCAAGTGACTCATTGGCGGCGAGGCGTTCGACAATTTCGGCAAAGGTCTCTTCACCCTGACCAATCACGGCGGCGGTAACAGCCGGTTCAGCCGCGCACATTTCGGGGAAAAGGGAGGGATGCCAGCCGCCCCAGATGACGGGCAAATCGGGCCGGCGGGCGCGGGCGGCGCGAGTCGCCTCCAGCGCGTCGTGCAGGGGCGCGCCGGTCAAGACGGTCACCCCCAAGCACAGCGCATCCTCAAGCTGGCTCATTAGCGCTTCAGTTGAGTGCAGCCGGCCATCGACGATGACGACTTCGTATTGCTCTCGATCCAGGGCCGAGGCTAAGGCAATCAAGGCCAAGGGCATCGTCCAGAAGACAGCGCGGGGGTTGTAGAGAACAATTTTGTGACGCATTCTTAACTCCCAATAGGGAGTAAGGAGTAGGCAGTAGGAAGTAGGGGAAGAAATTACCCCTACTTCCTACTCCTTACTTCCTACTCCCATTTCCTACCTTCACCGTTGGTCGCAAATTCAACGAGCAAACACATTTCCGGCAAATCGGGTCAGTATCCATATCCAAATTCTGGCGGAAGGTGATGGCTGCCGGGCTGTTGAGCAGTTCTGGCAAAGGCGTCTCACGGATATTGCCCAAAGCATGGTGAAAGAAGCAAGATCGTACCGTCCCATCCGCCTCAACCACTGTAGAAACCCAGGGTGCATTGCAGCGCACCGAGGGAAAGTCGGCCAGGCCGTAAAAAGCGGCGTAGTAATCGTAAATCCGCCGAATTTTGTCCGGCGACTCGGCGATGTAGCGGCTGGTAAAATCGGCGGCGTAATTGGAGATAAGAGATTCAATGATAGCTTGCAGGTGAGGCAATTGCGCCGCCTCCAGTTTGACCTCTTCCGTCCGCTCTTCTTCCCAGAGTTCGGGGCGATTAAAGGCTTCGGTGGAAACGTCGGCGGGGAGGAAGCTGATCTGATCCAGACCGAGGTCGTGGGCCGCATCAATGAGGTTGGGCCAGTCGGCAAAGTTGAGGCGCTGAATGACACTGCGGGCCGATATGGGAAAAGTCGGGTCAAGCGCTTTGACCGCTCGGACTCCTTCGGCCAATTTCTGGAAAGCATGGGGGATGCGCCGGATGGCATTATGTACCGGCTCTGAGCCGTCCAATGACACAATCACTTCGTTGGAGTGATTGACCACCTGCTCGGCGTAGCGTTTCAGCAGCAGCCCAGTTGAAAGAAGGGTGATCTTCATTCCTGTGGTGCGCAGAATATCGCACAAGCGAAAGAGGTTAGGGTTCATCAACGCTTCGCCGCCGGACATGACCACCCACTGCGTACCCAACTTTTTGAGCGAAACTAATAGACTCTGCACGTCGACCTCAGTCAACTGTTGAGTATTACCATTGCCTTTCCAGATGTCGCACATGACACATTGGCAGTTGCAGCCGCTGTGAGGCATCAAAACGGCCACCGGCAGGGCATGAATTTTATGAGTTTTGAGCGTCAGGTAACGCCGAAAAGCGTCAATGCCAAAGGTTCGAGCCATGAAGAACGATCCACAGATTACACAGATTTCACAGATAAGATAAAATAAGGTGATGACGAGTATAAAAAAAGCCGGAATTTATAGTACAGCAATCGTCATTGCGTTTTGGTTTGTTACGCAAACCCTATATCCCGCCAGCCAAAACTTAACTCACGGTTTTGGCGCTTATTACAGCGCCGCGCGACTCCTCCAAACAGGTCAATTTTCAGCGCAAGTGTATGACCCGGACTATTTCAGACCCATTGTCAGAGCCGATAGTCACCAACAGGCCGACGATATTTACCATGCCAACCCGCCTACCACCAGCTTGATGCTGTGGCCGTTGAGTTTTTTGTCCATAGAAAGCGCCCGCTTCATCTGGACCGTAGCCAATGCCGTGATGCTTTTCGGCGGCCTGGCCTTGCTGGCCTTGGCCTTTGCCCCCCGCCCTATTCTGCCGACTTTTGCCCTGCTGGCCTCACTGGGGATGCTGTTCCAGCCGGCGCTGGAAAATATCAAACTGGGCCAGGCTTACCTGTTGATTTTTTTATTACTCACAATTGCCGTGACCGCTTGGTCAAAAGTGCGAATTTCCGACTCGCTTGGCGGCGCGGTGCTGGCATTGGCTCTCATCTTAAAAACAGCCGGCTGGGCGCTGTTGCCCATCCTGGCCTGGCAGCGACGCTGGCGTACTCTGACCTGGACAGGGGGGATTACCGGAACCATCTTGTTGCTCACCTTGCCCCTGTTTCCACTTGCTTTATGGCAAAAATATTGGCAACTGTTAAATGAAATCAACAACTCCCCGACCACCTGCGCGACGGCTTACCAAACCACCCGCAGCCTGCTCTGCCATCTGTTTGTGTTTGACCCCACCTGGAGCCGGTCGCCTCTGGTAGATTGGCCCTGGCTGGCGACAAGCCTTTTCCTGGGCCTGGCCCTCGCCACCCTGGCGCTTAACTTCAAGCTGTCCCGTCACCAGCAACATCTGGCCTTGATAGCCAGTGTGGCTTGGGGGGTCATTTTTGCACCCCTGGGCGAGGAGTATCATCATACAGTGATGCTGATACCGCTGGGTTGGCTGGTGCTCCACTGGTCAACTCTGACCAAATTGAGCCAAATCATCTTCCTGGCGGCCCTTGGTCTCTATCTTATTCCTCTCCCAGCGAACCCGATGCAGTGGCAAAATGGCGGGTGGGTGCTGCTGGCTTATCCTCGCCTCTATGGTGCGTGGTTGATTCTGCTGTTGTTATACGGTCAGTCCCGGCTCTTGCACCGCAGATTTTCTGATACGGATAGCCAGATTTTTGGGCAATAACTTCTCTACCCCATCCAGGTAGACTGAAGCCAATCGAGTTCTCGTGGCCTCAAAAACGGGTTGCATCCGGGGCGAACCAACCAGGGGCTTGCCGGCCAGCAGCACCAACTCCACTTGGGCGCGGGTCAGGTCGAGCAGCCGGGTATACAGGTCGGGTAGAATAGGCGGTGGCAGCAGCAGCAGATCGGCCACGCCGCCTTCGACCATCTGCCCCATGCCGCCCTCACGCAGCCGCAACACCCGCGCCGCATCCACGCTGACCGACCGAAACAGGGCTTGCGGCGAAAGCTGCCCGGTTTGCCGGGCCACCTTCAACTCCGTTAACAGGTCAAATTCACCGCTCAGGCGGGAGTCGCTGCCCAGGGCCAGTTTGCCTGCTGCGGCCAACTCCTGCACGCAAGCGGTCTGGCCAAACAAAAAATGGTTGGAGCCGGGACACCAGATCAACCCGCCGCCCCGCTCGATCAGGGCTTGCCGTTGTGCCGCGGTCAACCCCACCCCATGCACCAAAACTGTGTTCGGTTGCAAAAGGCCCAGCCGGTCCAATTGTTCAAATTCAGCCTTAGCCTCCCCCTCTGCCTCAATTCCCTCCGCCAGATGAATAATCCAGGGATCGCCGGCCTTGGTGCGGCGATAGCTGGCCAAGGTATCCTCCCCACGAAAGAGGGAATGACAAAAATTGTAGTCTTTGATTACACGAAGCGGATAGCCGCGCCGCAGTGCTTGGTGCAACGGGTTGTGATGACACACCGTCGTCACCCCGCTGAGCATATTCTTTAAAGCGCCCACCAGCAGCCGGTCGGCTAACGGCTGCTGGCGCGGTTCGGTTAAATCCGGGTCGCTCTCAAAGCGGGCCTCGATTTCCTCAATCCATTGGCGGGAGTGGGTGTAGCGCTCCCGGTATTTCAGACGTTTGAAGGTGTTGAGTTCCAAATGATCGTGGGCGTTGATAAGCCCTGGAATCAACAGCCCACCTTGTCCATCGATTACCTGATCTGTTCTGCCCGGTAAACCATTAATCTCAAAGATGCGCTCCCCTTCAATTCGGACCGACTCGCCGATGGGGCCGGCGGCGGTGAGGAGGGTGATATTTTTAAAGTACAGTGGCGTAAAACGTGAAACGTAAGGCGTAAAGCGTGATACGTAATGCGTAATACGTGATGCGTGAGACAAATCCTGTTTCCCTGCTACCCTGCGACCTTGCTACCCTGCCCCGTTTTCCCTGCCCGAATCACCAAAACCACCGGAAAATTTTGATAGCCCGGCGGGGCATGCCGGCCAGCGCTTGGCTCGAGCACCGCTGTGATCGTCAGCCCGACCGATTGGCAGGCATGCAAATGGTCGCTGTAGAGATGAAGATAGTGCTCCAAATTGAAAGTTTCGCCCTTAGCGGTGGTGAAAGAACGCCGCCAGCCGGAGAGCGTACCAAAGGGATGGAAATCTGAATAAACTACCGTTCCGCCCAGACGCAGCACCCGGCTAATCTCGGCCAGAGTGCGTTTGAGATTTATTTCGTGGCCGATGGCCAGACCACAGGTGATCAGGTCAAAGGTGGCAGCGGCGAAAGGCAAAGACAGGAAAGCGCTCCGGGCCAATTTTGGATTTTGGATTTCCGATTTTGGATTGCTGGCTTGAGCCAGCATGTCGGCTGAGTAATCCAATCCAAAAACTTGTCTGGCCTGCCGATTTTGGATTAAACGCACATATCGACCGCTGCCACAAGCCAAATCCAGACAAACTTTATCCCTCAAATCGTCCGGCAGCAGGCTGAGCATGGCCTGCTCTTCGACTTCCATCAGCGGGTTATGGGCGTGCGCCGGGTAAATCTTGGCCCATTGAGCATAGCCGGTCAACACGTCCACCGCCGTGGCTGTTTTTTTTCGTCTAAAAAGTCTGTTTAACAAGCGCCGTCCCGACCTAACCCCACGCCGGCGTGACCTGTCCCTGGCTGTCCTGCCAGTGGGGCGCCCACACGAGCGCGACCAACTGCACCGAGATGTCGGTTTTCTTTGGCTTGATGGCGACCGTTTCAAAGGTTTCTGTCTGCGGGTCCAATTTGGCTTCCAGCGCCGCCGTCTCCTCGTTGAACTGGGCTTCAAGTTCGGCCAGTTGCTGCTGGATCGCTTCAACGGTCTCGGTGGCCTGACCCACATCTTTGCTCTGCTCCATGGCCTGGCCAGCCTTGCGCGCCGCCGAGCTGACCTTGCT
>CAZRYD010000013.1:29183-39533 GCA_964604225.1 uncultured Caldilineaceae bacterium | reverse complement strand
GGCCGACACCTGGTCTCTTGTTAAAGAACAATCTCAACTTGTGGGTAATAGATAGTAGAAGGAGAGTTTCTGAATGAGCCTTGAAGTACGTCTTGAACGGTTATCACAACCTGAGGCGGAAGCCCGGCTGAAAGCCAGCCGGCTGATCGTGCTGGCGCCAGGGAGCATCGAACAGCACGGGCCGCACCTGCCCTTGGGTACGGATGCTTTTGCTGCCGATACCCTGGCCGAAGAGGTAGCCCGCAAAATGGATGCGGTGCTGGTGCCGCTGCCGCTGGTGGGCGTCTCCCCCTACCACTTGTCGTGGGCGGGCAGTCTCTCCTTTAAACCGCAGACTTTCATCGCCGTTGTCGAAGACATTTGCGAGTGCCTGGTCCAGCACGGCGTCGAAAAGGTCCTGTTTGTCAACTGGCACGAAGGCAACACCCCGACGGTCCGGCTGGTCGGGGACAGCATCCAGCGCAAGTTCAATCTGCGGGTGGTCGTAGCCGAGTCGCACCTTATCACTAACAAACTCTTTGGGGAGCGGGCCAAACTCACCCACGCCGGTAATATGGAAACGGCGGCTGTTTTGATGTATGACCCTTCGCTGGTGGATGTGAGCAAGGCCACCAACCCAACCTCGGAGGCCGAAGGAGATCACGGCCACGAAATCTTCCGCCAAAAGGATGTTTTTCCGATCATGCGCGATTTTCACGAAGTGGCCCAGACGGGTTGGTATGGCCGGCCCGAAGAAGCCACCCTGGAACTGGCCGCGGAAATCCGGCAAAAGGTGTCAGATTATATTGTCGAAAAAGCTCGTATTGAGTTTGGCCGGGAAAGACATATTCATAGTTGATCAGAAGAGTCATTACTAGCTTTTGCTCCCCACCAATAATAAAAACCCATGGATTTTACAGACGGAAAACACACCGATTTGCCTTCGCTATCTGTGAAATCTGCGTAATCTGTGGTTTATTTGCCGAGGAGAATCCTTATGACTGATATTCCCACCCAGATGCGGGCAGCCGTTACCTGTGACTGGAATGATATTCGCCTGGAGCAGGTTCCGGTCCCAGAGCTTGAACCGGGCGAAGTGCTGGTTCGCGTGGGGGCATGCGGTATTTGCGGCACCGATCTCAAAATCGTGTCAGGCGTCTACCAAGGTTCGTGGCCGCCGGCGCTGCCCTTCATTCAGGGTCATGAATGGGGCGGCACGGTGGCTGCGCTGGGTGAAGGCGTCACCGGCTTGCAGGTGGGCGACCGCGTGGCCGCCGAAAATCACAAGGGCTGCGGCGTGTGCTCCATGTGCCGCCAGGGCCGCTACAATCTGTGCGAGGTGGCGCGAACCAAAGGCCGGGCCTATAAACTCTACGGCCACTCTGCGCCGGGCGCTTTTGCCGAATATGCGGCCCGTCCGGCCACGCTGTTACACAAGATTCCAGATAACGTATCATTTGAGGAAAGCACCATTATTAATCAGGGAGCGTTGGGGCTACACGCCATTCGCCGCTGCCGCATTGATCCCGGCGATACGGTCGCGGTCATCGGGCCGGGACTGGTCGGCATGATCACCTTGCAACTGGCCCAGGCCGTCGGCGCTACCCGCGTCATTGTGGTGGGACGCGGGCCGCGCCTTGACCTGGCGCGTGAGCTGGGCGCGGATGAGGTGGTAGACTACATGGCTGGCGACCCGGCCGAGGCGATTCGGGCCTTGACCGGCGGACGCGGCGTGGATTGCGCCTTTGAGTGCGCCGGGACTGCGGCGGCGGTCATTACCGCGACTAATTGTGTCCGGCGCGGCGGGCGAGTCGCCTTGGTCGGTCTGACCGGCGGCAAGCCCATCGAACTCAACACCGACCGCCTCGCCCTCGACGAGATTGACGTATTTGGCGTGCGCTCCAGCCCCAATGCTTACCCCGAATTGATCAAGTTGATCGCCGCCGGAAAAGTCAATGTCCGCAAACTGGTCTCGCGGGTCTATCCCCTTGAACAGATCAATGACGCCTTTGCCTCCTTTCGCAGCCGGGAAGGCGGTGCGATTCGTATGGTGCTCAAAATATGAGCCGACACGGGGGAGATGTCCTGGTCGAGATGCTGCTCGGCTATGGTGTGCCCGTCGTCTTCGGCCTGGCCGGCGGCCAAACTCTGCCCTTGTATGATGCCATCCGCGCCCGCGCCCCCCACATCCGGCATATCCCCATGCGTGATGAACGCAACGCCGCCTACGCCGCCGACGGCTACGCCCGGATTTCCGGGCGAGTCGGCGTCTGTGATGCCACCGTTGGCCCCGGCTCGATCAAGTTTACCTCAGGCTTGGCCGAGGCTTACAATTCATCTATCCCCCTGGTAGCCCTGGTCAGCGACATGCCGCACGACTGGCTGGCGGTGCGCTATCGCGGCGGCGGCAATCAATTGGTGGACCAGATGTCCGTACTGGCCCCCTTGTGTAAATGGACCGCTCGGCTGCCTAGCGCCCACAAAATCCCCGAACTGGTCCAGCGAGCTTTTCATATGGCGACCTCAGGCCGGCCCGGTCCGGTGGCGATTGAGCTGCCGCAGGACCTTTTTAAGGAGGTGCAGGACGATGTCGCGCCGGTCGTCGAGCCGTGTTTTGGCGCTGCGCCCACCTACCGCCCCGCCCCCGATCCAGACGCGGTTCGGATAGCGATTGATTTGCTGGAAGCGGCCAGCCGGCCCGTGGTGATTGCCGGGGGTGGGGTGTGGTCCTCGCAGGCCGGGCCAGAACTGACGGCTCTGGCGGAGCGTTGGGCCCTGCCGGTGGCGACAACCCTCTCCGGCAAGGGCGCTATCCCAGAGACACATCCGCTGGCTTTGGGGGTTCTCGGTTCCTTGGGAGGCACAAGCGTAGCCAAAAAATTTGTCGAGGATGCAGATGTAATTTTGGCGGTCGGTTTCAAATTTGGCCAGAACCCTACTTACATGTGGACTCTGCCCAAACCTACCCAGCAGATTATTCAGCTTGACCTGGATGGCGCGGAAATCGGCAAAGTGTTTCCGGTCGAAGTGGGCCTGGTGGCCGATGCGCGGCTGGGCCTGGCAGCGCTGCTGGAAGCAAGCCCGGCAGCCCGCTCCATCGAACCTGTGGCCGCCCAGATTGCTCCCCTCAAGGCCGAATGGCAAGCCTATCTAGCTGCAGCCGCAGCCGAGGCGCAGCCGATCAAACCTCAGCAGGTCGCGGCGCTGCTGAATGAACTGGCCGGGCCGGATGACATCCTGGTCTGCGATGCCAGTTTCGCCAGTGGCTGGGGTGGGCTGTACTTTGAAGCTCGCGCCAAACGCCGGGTGATTTTTCCTCGAGGCATGGCCGGTCTGGGCTGGGGGCTGCCGGCGGCGATTGGCGCACAGGTGGCCCGGCCGGAGGCCAACGTCATCGTCCTGGCCGGCGATGGGGCAATGACCTACTGCCTGGGCGAGCTGGCCACTCTGGCCCAGGAAAAGCTCAACGTCAAAGTGGTGGTGTTGAACAACAGCGCCATGGGCTGGATCAAGTGGGAGCAGGCCGTGTTTTGGGAGGGCAAATTCCAGTCAACCGATTTAAGCCCGGTAGATTTTGCCGCCGTAGCGCGCGGCCTGGGCTGTCTCGGTTTGCAGGTGAGTAATCCCGCCGACTTGCGAGAAACGCTGGCCCAGACCCTGGCGGCGAAGCAGCCGGTGGTGGTCGATATCCAAACATCTGCGAGTGAAGCCGCCGTACCCAAGTTCGCCGAGTCTCCGACCGCCCGGACCTATATGGAGGCTGATGCGACTCAATAATTTACGCCTGCTTAAAAACAGCCGGAAGGCGACTCTGCCTCTCTACCTGCTCAATTTGTCGGTGCATTTGTCCTGGCACCGGGTCTGTAGTAGCCGGTTTCAGTAGCGGCATCAACCCGCCCCTTTAAAAAACAGCAGTAACTGCTTTAGGCCCGCATAATTCGGTTTAAAGGGAACTCCTTGCTCAGTTGCAACGTCTGTGTATCATGAAACTAGCTCTGACAAGGAGAGTTCCCATGCACCCAAAAATAACCTCTAAGTTCACGTTTCACGTTTCGCATTTTACCTTTTTCCCCCTTCTACTTTCAGCCTTCATCCTTTTGTTTGCTGCCTGTTCCCTGGGCCGCGACGTTTCTGCCCAGGCCACCGACCCGACTCCTGTCCCCGTTGCCTCAGCCACACCCACGCCGACCAGCCCGCCGCCACCGCCGCAAGTAGCTTACACGCCGGTGGCAAGCAACACGGTGTCACCCATCATCGTCCAGCGTTTTCCCCGCCGGGGCGAAGAGTTGAAACCCGATGGCTCTATCGAGCTGGTCTTTGATCGGGCCATGAACCAGGCCGCTACCGCCGGAGCCTTTACCTTGCAAGTTGCGGCGGAGCAGCCAAACAAGATTGAGGGGCAAGTCACCTGGACCGACGAGCGCAGCATGCGTTTCACCCCCAAGCAGCCGCTTGAGCGGACCACGGTGTACGACGCCATTCTGACCCAGGCCGCTACCGCCGAAGATGGCGCACCGCTGGCCGAGCCGTTCACCTTCCGTTTCAGCACCCCCGGCTATCTGGAAGCTACGCAGGTCATCCCCGCCGATGGTACCAGTAATGTTGAGACCAACAGCACCATTACGGTCATGTTCAACCGGCCGGTTGTGCCGCTGACCTCTTTAGAGGAAGCCAAAAATGCACCCCAGCCGCTCGAATTCGAACCGGCCATCGCCGGTACGGGCGAATGGCTCAATACCTCGATTTACGTTTTCAAGCCGGAGCAAGCCTTGTCAGGCGGGACCACCTTCAAAGCGCGGGTCAAATCCGGTTTGACGGATGCTGCCGGGGAAACCGTCCTGCCTAATGATTTTGAATGGAGTTTCACTACCCAGCCGCCGGAAGTTGTCTTTGTTTCGCCCAGCGACGGCCAGACGCTGGTGCCCATCGAAACGGCGGTGCAGGTCACCTTCAACCAACCCATCAGTGCCCAATCCGCCCAGGCGAATTTCGACCTCAGCGCCGGCGGCTTGTTCGGCGGCGGTAGTGTGGCCGGTAAATTTCAAATCGTCGCCAACAGCCTGACCTTCACCCCCACCGAGCGGCTGGATTTCGACACCACCTATAAAGTCACCGTTGAGGCCGGAGTTACCTCGGCGGCGGGCGGCCAGGGTATGGTCAGCCCCTATAGCTTTAGCTTCACCACCGTACCCTTGCCCAAAATTGTCGGTACGCAGCCCCAAAACGGCGATCAGGCGGTCTATCCCTACACCGATTTTCGCATCATCTTCAATACCCCCATCAGCCCGGCTACGGTCATGCCGCACGTCTCCATGACTCCGCCGCTGCCTATCACCCCGACCGAGGTTTATACCTACTACTCGCCCTGGGACAACACTTTCGGTATTAGCTTTGGGGCCAAACCCTCCACCGCTTACGAGGTACGGATCACTCCTGGCATTGAGGACCCCTATGGCAATACCACCCAGGATAACCTGACCGTCCGCTTCCGCACGGCCCCGCTGCCGCCCAACTATCAATTGCGGGTGCCGGATTTGATCGGCACCTATGATGCCGGCCTGCCGGCCAAAATGATTGTCACCTACGTCAATATCAACACGCTCAACCTGCGTCTCTACCGGTTTGACCCACAGCTCATCTTGCGCCCTTATTGGGAGTGGAATAACTATCAACCCGACTCCGGCGGCCTCATGCGGGCGTGGCAGGAAAAGTTGGAAACGCCCACCGACAAACAAGCCTTCAAAACTATTGACCTGGTTGAGGGCGGCGGCAAACTGGAGCCGGGGCTGTACTTCCTGGAGACCGACACGCCGCAGATCCCCACCGACCAATACAATTATAAACAGCGACATGTCCTGGTTGTCAGTGAGACCAACCTGACCCTGAAAGCCGGCCAGTACGACACCCTGGTCTGGGCCACCAACCTGGCCAGCGGCCAGCCGACGGCGGGTCTGCAAGTCGCCTTTTATGATGATGATCGTAACTCGCTCGGTACGGCCACCACCGACGCCAGCGGCATCGCCCGGCTGGATTTGGGCAAGCGTCAGAATCGTTCTGGCATTTTGGCCGTGGTATTGCCCGATGGTCAGGGTCAAGGTTTCACTGCCGTGGCCGAAAATTGGGCGCAGGGCATCAGTCCCTATGAATTTGGCTTGGAAAACGTATCCTACGGCTTGCCGACCTACACCGCCCACATCTACACCGACCGGCCCATCTACCGCCCCGGCCAGACCGTTGATTATAAGGGCATCCTCCGCACCGAAGACGACGTGAAATTTGGTCGCCCCGACCTGCGGCAGGTCCACCTGCTGGTGCGCAACCCCAACTACGAGACAATTATCGACCAGATGATCGACCTCAGCCCGGCCGGAACCTTCAACGGTGAAATTAAGCTGGAAGACGGGACGGCCCTGGGCAGCTATATCATTTCCATTGATTTTGCCGAGCAGTATTTTGAACAGGCTTTTCAGGTGGCCGCCTATCGCCCGCCGGAGTTTGAGGTCACGGTCGAGCCGGCCAAACCCGAACTGCTGCGCGGCGAAAATATCGAGGCGGTCATCAACACCACCTATTTCTTTGGTGGGCCGTTGGCCGGAGCCAATGTCACCTGGAATGTGTTGGCCCAAAGCTACCGCTTCAACCCGGCCCAGTTGGGTAATTACAGTTTTGACGATGTCGATGACCCCTACGTTTGCTTTGATTGCTGGTGGTGGTACCGTCCTGCTGACCCGCAACCGATCATAAGCGGCAGCGGCGTCACCGACGCCGCCGGCCAATTGCAGCTTAAGCTCGATGGTCAAGAGCTTGATCAGACTCTATCTTCGGGTAGCCAAATGTTGATTATTGAAGCGACGGCCACCGGCCCGGACAATCAATTCATCTCCGGGCGAGCCAGCCTGACCATGCACAAGGGCGACTACTACATCGGCCTCAGCCCGCAGGAATACGTGGCCGACGCCGGGCAGGAAACGGCGATCAACCTGGTCGCCGTGGATTGGGCGGTCAACCGCCTGCCCAATAAAGAATTGGACGTGCAGATCATTCGCTACGAATGGGTCAATACCTTTGTCGAAGAGAATGGCGGCGGTTATTGGCAATCGGAAACCAAAAAGGAATTGGTGGATGAATTCAAGGTGACCACCGACAGCCAGGGCGAGGCGGTGGCCCGTTTCACCCCGCCCCAGGGCGGCTCCTATCAGATTGTGGCCCAGGATGCGGCCAGCCTGACCCAACCGGCAGATAAGTCCGTCACGCCGGCCCTCCAAACCTCCAAAATCCGTTCCTCCATTTTTGTCTGGGTGGCCGGTGAAAATGACATCTCCTGGCGGCGCGAAAACAACGACCGCATCACCCTGATCAGCGACAAAGCCGAGTATGCCCCCGGCGAAACCGCCGAGATTCTCATCCCTTCGCCGTTTGAGGGTGAACACGAGGCCCTGGTGACCGTCGAGCGTGGGCGGATCATTCAGCACGAGGTCATCAAAATGACCGGCACCAGCCAGGTCTATCGCCTGCCCCTCACCGAGGCTTTTGCGCCCAATATCTATGTTTCGGTCGTGCTGGTACAGGGACGTACCCCCCCCAGCCCCCCCCTTCAAGAGGAGGAAGGCGCTGCGCCGCGTTTGGCGGATTATAAAGTCGGGCTGCTACCCATTGACGTCAAGCCAACGGCCCAAGTGCTCAAAGTCAGCCTGACCCCCAGCGTCGAGCAGGCCCAGCCGGGCGAAGAAGTGAGTTATAATCTTACCGTGACCAATGTAGGTGGCCAGCCGGTTCCCTATGCTGAATTTTCGCTGGACTTGGTGGATAAAGCCGTGCTTAGCCTGCTGCCGCGCCAGCCGGAGGCGATTGTCAAGGCTTTCTACGACCGGCGCGGCCTGGGCATCAGCACGGCCAGCGGTTTAGCTATTTCGGTCAACCAGCTTTTGCTGGAGCTGGCCCAAGATTTGGGCCTGGATCAACAGCAATTTGCCGCCCGCTCTGAAGCCGAAGGCGTAGTTGAGGAAATGGCCGTAGCTCCTACTCAAACCGCCCCTCTGGCCGCTGAGGCTCCCGCCCCGGCCGCAGGGGGCGCTCCGGCCAAAGAAGCCTACGCCGCTGACTCTGCCGTAGCCCAAAATGTGGCCGTGCCTGCCGGGGTGGACGTGCGTGAGGAGTTCAGTGACACCGCCTATTGGAACCCGGTTATTGTGACCGACCAAAACGGCCAGGCCGTAGTCAAGTTGACTCTGCCCGACAATCTGACTACCTGGGTCATGCGTGGGGTGGGCGTCACCAACGAGACGCAGGTCGGCGAAGCTACCAGCGAATTGGTGGTGACCAAACCGCTGCTGATTCGCCCGGTTGCGCCCCGCTTCTTTGTGGTGGACGACAAGGCCCAATTGGCGGCCAATATTACCAATAACACCGATGAAGACGTCGAGACGGAAGTCACCCTGGCCGCCCAGGGCATCAACATCAGCCAGGCGACCGCGCCGGTGCAGACCGTGATCATCCCGGCTCGCGGCGAAAGCAAAATCACTTGGGACGTGACCGTGCCCGACGTCATCACCACCGAGCTGGTTTTTGCCGCGGTCAGCCAGGATGGGCAATATCAGGATGCGGCCAAACCGCGCCTGACCACCGGCCCCGACGGCAGCTTGCTGGTCGAACGCTATACCGCCCCCGACATCGTCGGGACGGCGGGCCAATTGGTGAACGGCGGCAGCCAAACGGAGGTGATCGCCTTGCCGCCCAACTTCGACGAACGCCAGGGCGAGTTGACCCTTCAACTTGATCCCAGCCTGGCTGCCGGTATGCGCGACGGCCTGAGCTACCTGGAACACTATCCCTACGAATGTACCGAGCAAACCATCAGCCGCTTCCTGCCCAATGTGCTAACCTACAATGCTTTGAAGTCACTGGGTCTCGACAACCCGGAACTGGCCGACAAGCTGCCCGGTCTGGTCGAAGAGGGCTTGAACAAACTCTACGTCCAGCAAAAGCCGGATGGCGGCTGGGGCTGGTGGGCTGATGACGAGAGCAATGTCCACATCACAGCCTACGTGGTCTTTGCCCTGACCAAGGCCCGGCAGGCCGGGGTGGATGTCTCGGCCACGGTGCTGGCCAACGGGCAGAATTTCCTGCTCAACCACCTGCAAACGACCCGCCAATTGAACACCACCTTCGACGCCAACCGCCATGCTTTTGTACTGTACGCCCTGGCTGAAGGTGGACAAGCGCCGCGTGACTCGCTCGAAGCGCTGTTTGACGCGCGGGAGAAGCTGGCCCATTATGGCCGGGCTTACCTGGCCCTGGCCCTCAATCTGAGCGACGCGTCGGCTTACCAGGACAATATCAAGACGCTGCTGTCCGATATCAATAATGCGGCTATTCTCAGCGCCACTGGGGCGCATTGGGAAGAGGCTAACTACGATTGGTGGGCTATGAACACCGACACCCGTTCCACAGCCATCATCCTGGACACGCTGACCAAGCTCGATCCCCAAAATGCGCTCATTCCCAACGTGGTGCGCTGGCTGATGGTCGCTCGCAAGGACGGCATCTGGGAAACCACCCAGGAAACCGCCTGGGCGCTCATCGCCCTGACCGACTGGATGGTCGAAACGGGTGAGTTGGAGGCGAACTATGAATACTCGGTTTACCTCAACGAGGCCGACAAAATTGACGGCACGGCGACCAAAGAGAACGTGCAGGAGAGCGTCAAGCTGAAAGTGCCCATCGCCGACCTGCTGGCCGACGCCAGCAACCGCCTGACCATCGCCCGCACCGACGGCAATGGCCGCCTGTACTACACCGCCCATCTGAAGGTCTACCTGCCGGTCGAGCAGATCGAGCCGGCGGAGCGGGGCATCATCGTCAGCCGACGTTATACGCTGGAGTCGTGCCTGGCCGAGAAAGCCAACGACCAGACCAAAGTTTGCCCCGAAGTACGCGAGGCCAGACTGGGCGACGTGATTCGGGTGGATCTGACGATCATCGCGCCCAACGATTTGTATTATGTGGTGGTCGAAGACCCGCTGCCCGCCGGGGCCGAGGCCATCGACACCGGCTTGGCCACGACCAGTCTGCTGGCGATGGACCCAACCCTGACCCGCCAGAGTCGCCTCGTCTTTGGCGCAGAAGATATTTATCGCGGTGATTTCTACTTCTGGTGGTGGCGCTGGTACTCGCGCAGCGAACTGCGCGACGATAAGGTGGTTCTCTTTGCCGATTATCTACCCAAAGGCACCTACGAATACAGCTACACCATGCGGGCCACCCTCCCCGGCGATTACCACGTTATCCCCACCGTCGCCAGCGAGTTTTACTTCCCGGAGGTCTTCGGGCGGAGTGATGGGAGGTTGTTGAGTATAGGTAGGTAGACAGTAG
>CAZRYD010000013.1:0-29083 GCA_964604225.1 uncultured Caldilineaceae bacterium | reverse complement strand
CCCCTCGCTGACGGCCGATTTATTAACAGAGCGGCAACGCGCCCGAGTGGTTGAGGAGGCTAAGACTGAACCATAGCTACGTCCTTGATAGCTTTGCTGTTTTAGTCTTGCTCAATAACGAATCCGGGGCGGCACGGGTTGAAGATTTGCTGCGCCAAGCCGAGTCGGGTGTCCGAGTAGTGATGAGCTTGATTAACTTGGGCGAAGTGGCCTATATCGTGGAGCGCCGCTGGGGGGCTGAGAAATTGCGCACGATGCTTGCTTTCCTGGAGGCCACTGCTCTGGAAGTTATAGCGGTGGATCGAGAACATGTTTTTGCCGCGGCTCATATCAAGGCGATGTATCCTTTGGCTTATGCTGATGCGTTTGCCGTAGCTTTGGCTCGTGAATTGGATGCTACTCTGCTCACGGGCGATCCTGAGTTTAAGGCTTTGTCTGATTTTATTGCCATCGAATGGCTGGCTGCCAAGTCTTGACAGATAATGATGGCCAAAGCGCCGCGAGAGCCGGTCTCTCGCGGCGCTTTTGTTGGAAGCGAAGTTATGGTAGAATTAGACCAAATCCAATTATCCCCCGGCGTGCCAGCATGGCCACAGCTTATAACCTGTCAAACATTCGCACCCTCTTGACCGAAGGCTTCTCCGAAGCGGAACTGCGTGACTTCTGCTTCGACACGCCTGAATTTCGGTCCGTTCACCACGAACTGGCCGAGCTGACCGGCAAAGCAACGCTGGTGCGCCATCTACTGGAATTTGCCGAACGCCGGGCGTTGCTCGCCCCGCTGTTGGCATGGGCCAAGCAGCAAAACCCCGCGCAATATGCCCAACACCAACCCTACGAGACTCAATCTCCCGCCGACGGAGAGACACACATCTCTACGCAACCCATCTCTATCCGCCCCCTGCGCGTCTTCCTCTGCCACACCTCCGCCGACAAGCCTACTGTACGCGACCTCTACCAACGCCTCAATAGCGAAGGTTTCATTCAACCCTGGCTCGACGAGGAAGAACTGCTGCCCGGCCAGGATTGGCAACTGGAAATCCCCCAAGCCGTCCGCGCCAGTGACGTGGTGCTCGTTTGCCTCTCGCCCCAATCCATCACCAAAGCGGGCTACGTCCAAAAGGAAATCAAATTTGCCCTGGACATCGCCGACGAGCAGCCGGAAGGAACTATCTTTTTGATCCCGCTTTGCCTGGAGCCCTGTGACGTGCCGGATCGCTTGCGTAAATGGCACTGGGCCAACCTGTTCGATGCCAGGGGTTATGACCGTCTGCTGCGCTCCTTGCGGCTGCGGGCGGAGGCGATTAATGTCACTCTGAGGCCGCAGGCCGAAGAGACGGATGCCCATGTCACTCTGAGGCCGCAGGCCGAAGAGTCCCTCCCGAGTCCGGCCATTCCGGAGTCGCCTCGGCCCACCCCAACGCCCCCAACAACCAAGCCCCAAGTTGCCTCAGCCTCACCGGCTGAAAAACCCCCGGAGAGTCGAGGGACTCCTCACTTCGTTCGGAGTGACATACAAGCACCTGCTCCCACCCCGCCTGACCGGCTGACGATCACCACACCGATTCGCCTGGAATTGGTGCGCGTCCCCGCCGGCGAATTTCTCATGGGCAGCGACCCGGCTAAGGACAAAGATGCCCAACCTGATGAACAACCGCGGCACCGGGTTTACGTCTCCGAGTTTTACATTGGGAAATACCCGGTGACCAATGAGCAATATGCCGCGTTTGTCAAGGCGACGAAACATCGCGTGCCAAAGTATTGGGATAAAGGGAAAATCCCTGTTGGCAAAGAAAACCACCCGGTCGTCAACGTCTTTTGGGATGATGCTGTGGCTTTCTGTGAGTGGTTGAGCCAGGCAAGCAGCCGCGCCTGCCGCTTGCCGACCGAGGCCGAATGGGAGAAGGCGGCGCGAGGCCCTTCGACAGGCTCAGGAGATGGCCGGATTTATCCGTGGGGCAGTCAATGGGACAAGACCAGACTGAATAGCAAGGAGGGCGGGCCGGGCGATACGACGCCGGTAGGCCGCTACTCGCCCGGCGGCAACAGTCCTTACGGCGTGGCGGATATGTGCGGCAACGTCTGGGAGTGGTGCGCCGACCGGTACGATGAAAAGGAATATCAGCGCCGTGCCACAACTACTATCAAAGACCCGGCAGGACCCAAGCAAGGTGGGGCCCGGGTGCTGCGGGGCGGCTCGTGGCTCAACGATCTAGACTACGCCCGCTGCGCGATTCGCGGCAGGTTCGATCCCAACTACAGTCTCAACTTCATCGGGTTTCGGTTAGTCTCCCCCATTGTGTAGTTGAATTTCTGGTTTCTGGGTTTCTGGAATTCTGAACAGAGCAAAGGGATGATAGTGGGGTAAAGTTGTGGCAGCGATAAGTCAATTAAACCGGAATCCCGCGTTAGCGGGTCGCCGCAAATTTTTTGAATCGCTGAAATGCTGAAAACGCTGAGGCCGCTGGAAAATTCAGTGAAATCAGCTTTCCTCAGCGGCCTCAGGGGTTCAAATTGTGGGCGGCAGGGAATCAAGGATGATGGTTGGGGTTATCGGTAGGGAGACCTTCGACTGTAGCTGTCGTTAGAAGATCGGTATCAGCAGAAATGAAGGTCAGAGGTGGGAGTTGATGTCCAATTAAGGCCTGGTTGAGACGTAAAGCACAGGCCAAATGAATGGCATCGTATCCGTGCAGACGGTATCGAGCGGTTAGCTCAATCGCATCATTTACAATCAACCGATCAACAGTGACCAATACATACTCGTCTTGAGCATCGGTAGTCAAATCAGCACGAGCATTATGGTATGCTTCTGGCTCCACAAAGCCACCTCGAAGTTTGCCGGCAAAAGCAGCAGCCATCTCCACCAAGCCTATTTCGACAATAGCTATAGTTCGATTTGGGTCATCACACCAGGTTTGAACCCAAGCTGTGCCAAGCTCTGCAAAGTAGCGTTTGACCAACGCGCTGCTGTCAAAGTAGGCAGTGACCGTGCTGCTGGCTGGGCTCATAACTTCCCATGCCGCTCTTCAATAATTACCTCGCTGGCTGGTTGGCCGCCTGCCTCAATTGGGGTGTGGCGGTCGCGGGCTTGCACTGGTGTGGTAGGGTTGGGTAGGGTGACAAGCCCCGTCGAGTTCAAGGCCGCCCAAACCTGCGGCTTCAAATTGGGCTGAGCTGCCTCTTCTGCCTCATCAACCGGCTCCGCTGGTAACACTTGGATATACACCGTTTGCTTTTCGCGCAAGTTGAGCGGATGCAGCGGGCGCAGCACTCCTTTTTCGTAAACAGCCGTAATCACCTCGGACATAAGTTCTCCTCGCAGATAACAATGATTGGCTATATTATACCACATCCAACCCTGAATAGAAGCAAGAATTCTTTTTATTGACCACAAACCATCTTTCTGATATACTGTCTATCAGTAATTCAGAAAACCAGGAGAAAGATAATGTCCGATACGGTAACGCTGCAATTAGCCCAACGCGGGGTGTTGACCTTGCCGAAAACCCTGCGCGAAAGTTATAATCTCCAACCCGGCGACAGTTTCACCTTGCTCGATCTGGGAGGAGTGTTTGTGCTCAGCCCGCGCCGTTCCGAGATAGACGCTTTGGCCGAGCGCCTGACCCAATCCCTCACGCAGCAGGGTGAAACCCTGGAAACGATGCTGCAAGCTTTGCGTGAGGAACGGGAACGGTATGTCGCCAGCCAAGCTTAGGGTCTTTCTCGATACCAGCGCTTTGTTTGCCGGTATCTGGTCCGCTGAAGGCGGCGCGCGCATGATCTTGAAGTTAGGCGAGGCCGAAGCCGTCAGGCTGCTGGTCAGTTCTCAGGTGTTGAACGAAATCGAAGGGGTGCTGCGCCGCAAAGCCCCGGAAGCGTTGGGGCTTTTGGCTGTCCTGCTGGATCGAAGCGGGATTGAGGTTGTCTCTCCACCCCCGCCGGAGATGGTGCAGCAAGCTGAAGCCCTCACCGGCCATCCCGGCGATGCGCAAGTACTCGCCGCGGCCTGGCTGGCCGAAGTAGACTATTTTGTTACGCTCGACCGGCAGCACTTTTTGACTAATCCGGCTCTACCTGAAGCTAGCCCGATTCCGCTTGGTACACCGGGTGATTTTCTGGCTTGGTATCGAGCCCAACTGAGTTGAACTATTGGGGATGGTTATTGTATGACTCAAATCCACGATTTACGTTCGTTCATCGAAGTTCTAGAGGAAGCCGGTCAGCTCGTCCGCATCAAGCAGCCGGTCAGCTTGAGGCACGAACTGGCCGATGTGGCCGCGACGCTGGAACGGAGCGGCGGCGCTGCGCCCTTATTTGAAAATATCAAGGAGTGCCAGTGGCCGGTTTTCGCCAGCGGGGTGGCCAACCAAAAGCGGGCGGCGCTGGCTTTGGGCTGCGCCGAGACCGAGGTGACGGAGGTGATGGGCCGGGTGCTTGACCCTAAAAACGGTATTCCGCCGGTGCGAGTCGAGCAGGCCAAGTGGCAGGCCAACGTCCAGACCGGCGCTAGCCTGGATGTGCGGGAACTGCCCATCCCTACGCACTCGCGGGGCGACGGGGGGCCGTTTATCACCGGCGGGGTCATCGTCAGCCGGGACCCGCTGTCGGGGCGGGGCAATCTCTCTTACAATCGCATGCTGTGTACCGGGCCGCGCAACTTTGGTTTTAATGTCAACGAGTGGCGGCACGTGCGGACTTTTATGGAGAGTCGAGCGGACCCGGCCGCGCCCTTTCCCATCGCCGTAGCGATTGGGCTGGACCCGGCGATTATGATTGGGGCGGGCGTGCGCACCGAGGCGGATGAGTTGACCATCGCCGGGGCGATTCGGGGGCAGGGTGTGCCGGTTTGCCGGGGAGTGACAGTGGCCGTGGATATTCCGGCTGAGGCCGAAATCGTCATCGAGGGCTATGTTCACCCCCAGAAAAAAAAGGGCGAAGGTCCGCTGGCCGAATTTCACGGTTATTACGGCGAAATCTGGGAAAGTCCCACCTTTGAAGTGACTGCGGTCTGCTGGCGCGATAAGCCCATCTTCCAGACGATTATTCCGGGCTGGTACGAGCACATTTACATCGGCAACGTCTTGCCGAGAGAACCGCTGCTGCTGCGCTTTTTACGCCATATCAGCCCAGATGTGGCGGTGCATATTCCGCCTTATAGCAACGGTTTTTCGGCGATTGTTCAGCTTAAAAAGAATAATCCCGGCCAGCCCAAAAATGTGGCCCTGGCGGCGATGACTGCGCATATCAATATCAAGCAGGTCATCGTGGTTGATCCTGACGTGAACATTTATGATCCGGCGGATGTGCTGTGGGCCTTGACCAATCGGGTGGATTGGAGTCAGGATACCTTTACGGTGCCCCACGCCCAAGGGCACGAAATGGACCCGACGGCGGATACCCGCGGCGTCCATACTAAAATTGGCATTGACGCCACCTACAAGCGTGAACGGCGGGAGTACGGGGAACGGGTCAATTATGCCTCGGTGGATTTGAGTAAATACGTATAACCGGCCGCAATTGTAGCGGCAACCCTTGTGGTCGCCCTGGGTGGGGACAAGCCCCGCTGCCACCCGGCATTACCAGATTTGAAAATCAAAAACTATTGGTAATGGGCGCGGAGCGACAAAAAATCCCCTCCGTTCAGAGGGGATTTTTGTTGGTTTTCGACACGTTAGCGTTAGACAATTTCCAGGTTGACTCTTTTGCCATCCTTAGCGGCGCTGGTGCGCAACAGGGTGCGCATAGCGTTAGCTACCCGACCTTCTTTCCCAATGATTCGACCCATATCATCGGGATCGACGCTGAGTTCAAGGACAATCATGGAAGCACCTTCCACCTCTTCAACCTTGACCTGATCGGAGTTATTGACGACGGCACGTGCCATTTGGAGCGTTAGATCTTTTAGTTGTCCCATTTTTCGAACCTCCCAATTCGAAATAACGATTAGCTTGTCTCTACATGAAAGTATATCAGGTTTGAGGGTTGGGGTCAATATTAGCCATCCCCCCCAATAGTACTAAGCAAAATTCAGGATATTTTTCACAAGTGGGCTAAATTTGTTTGCCCTATCCCCCAAGATAGGTATATCATGCTAAAAGTTATGCTCAAAACGTATGTTTTATCAACTTGAGGAAAGTATTAGTTTATGAGTCAATCTCCCCTAAAAGTGGGCGTAGTGGGCGCCGGTATTGGCCGCCATCATCTTAAAGCGTATCAAACCCTGCCTAGCGAGGTTGAAATTGTGGCCTTGTGTGATCTTAATGAGGCTCGTTTGACCGAGATTGCCAATACCTACAAGGTGCCCCTGCGCTATACGGATTATAATGAGCTTTTTGCTTCCGGCGAAATTGAAGCTGTGAGTGTGTGCCTGCCCAACAGTCTGCACGGGCCTGTTTCAATGGCCGCTTTGCAGGCTGGGCTGCATGTGCTGTGCGAGAAACCGCTGGCCGAAAATTTAGAGTCTGGCCGCAAAATTGCGGAGGCAGCAGCCCAGACGTCTGCTAAATTTATGATTTGTTTTAACCGCCGCTACCGCCTGGATGTGCAATGGATGAAACAGGTTTTAGGGCAAGGGTTGCTGGGCCGGGTTTATCAAATCAAAGCAGGCTGGGTACGTGAGACAGGCATTCCGGGTTGGGGCGGCTGGTTTTTAAATAAAAGCATAGCCGGGGGCGGCCCGTTGATTGACTTGGGCGTGCATATGCTCGATGCGGTGATGTGGCTGCTGGATTACCCTGAGCCGTTGACGGTCAGCGGTTCGATTCAGGCTAACTTTGGTCCCCACAGCGCCAAAACCTGGCAGCCGTCTAAACCGCCACTGCCTTATACCGTTGAAGATTCGGCGCTGGCGTTTATTCGTTTGGCCGGGGATGTTAGCCTGACTTTGGAAACCAGTTGGGCCTCACACGCCAGGCCGGACATGGACGATTTTTTTATTACTTTGCTGGGAACTGAGGGGAGCGTCGAGTTGTATGTCGCCAACTATGCGACTGAAAACACCTTGACCTTTTATACCGAGCTTGGCGGCAAGCCGGTGGCAACGCGTCCCTCGGTGAAGCTGTCCAGATCTGATCACGAATATGCCATTGCTGAATTTGTCAAATGTATCCGGGAGGATAGGACGCCTACGGCTACGGCGGAGCAGGGCTTAACCATCATGGAAATTATCGAGGCGATCTATCAATCCGCGGCAACCGGACGAGAGGTAGCGATGAGTTAAGGGCGTATAACCGGCAGCGAAGGGTGGGTGTCTTCCAAATCCGGGCCGATTTTAGCCGGGTCTTTAGCCGAAACCTGAATGATAATGGCGGTGATATTGTCGGGGCCACCTGAGGCATTGGCAATATCAATCAGTTGTTCAGCCGCTATAAGCGGGGAGGCGGCATTTTGGAGTACTTCTTTAAGTTCAGGCTCGGTGACTTCACCCCATAAGCCATCACTGCATAGAATGATGACGTCACCGGCCTCAAGTTTTTCGCTGGAAATATGGATGTCTACATCACTGCCCTGTCCCAAGGCTTGATACAAAACATTGCGGCGAGGGTGGGTCAGCGCTTCTTCTTCGGTTATTTTGCCCATCTCAACCAGGCGACGAACCAGGGAATGATCCTTGCTGAGTTGATGCAGTTTATGGTCACGCAGCAAATAGGCGCGCGAGTCGCCTACATTCATGGCCACCAGCGAGTCGCCGTACAAGACAGCGGCCACCACCGTGGTGCCGCCCCCCTCGGTTGCATTTAAAACTTGATCGTTGGCTTTTTCTATCGCGGCGCTCAGCGCGCCAACAATCCCCTCCACCGGGTCGCTGTTTTCCAGCGAGGCCACGACAGCGTAATATTCTGAGTTGACCGTTTCAATCGTCACCTCAGAGGCTACTTCCCCCTTCTGATGCCCGCCCATCCCATCGGCTAAAACATAGAGGTGGCCTTTACTGGCCAGCGTTCCGGCATCGGCTTCGACGGGCAGCTTGTAGGCATCTTCGTTATGATCGCGGATCATGCCGGTGTTGGTTAGTCCGGCATACTGAAAATACAACACCGGTTTTGAAGGTTCTGTTTTTACTAATCTGTTGTCGGGCAACGCTTGTCGCCTCCTGTGATCAATCTTAACCGCATAGCGTCGAGTAAGATGGCAAGAGTATTATCGCTGCTATTATAACGCTTTTTAGCTAAAATTTCCAGCGAAAGTTGATGATTGAGGCTGCTGGCAAGACTATTTGGCTAACACCTGCCTGGCTCCATAATTTAGCTTAAAGATTTTATAGACACAAGCCCTATGTTAGACTATAATACAAGTGCTAAGCCAAAAAAGCAAGGCTCAAAAAATTTTTGTTCACTGAGGAGAATAAAACATGGCAGACAAATCCAGCTTGCCCGCGTTACCTCGCCGCACGGTGAAGTACGTGGTCAATCCTGAGGAGATGAACGAAGATGCGGCGCGAGGGATGCTTAGCAATCCAGTCTATGTAGGTGTACCGCCCTACAATCGAGTTGTTTCCGACGAAGCCTGGATCCGTGCCGCCGTTAAATTGATTGAAGAAGATGGCCCGGAGCAATTTTTGGTCAACTTACTTTATATGTTGCGAGTTAGCATGGTTGATGCTGTACCCGATGAAGCCATTCCCCATGATTATGATGGTCCCTGGCCCGAAGATAATGACGACGACCTGGCCGTAGACGATGACTCAAGCGATGATTATATTGAGACACCCTCGCCGTGGCATAACCCGATGGAAGGTCTGGTTTTTTGTTCGCACGACGACCTGCCGATGATT
Organism: uncultured Caldilineaceae bacterium; assembly: GCA_964604225.1. Taxonomy (GTDB): domain Bacteria; phylum Chloroflexota; class Anaerolineae; order 4572-78; family J111; genus DSQQ01. Next base: position 20,307 of record CAZRYD010000013.1, on the reverse strand, counting down.
CTGATGAATGGTGAATTTGTGTGTGTCGGCGAATATCTTTATGCTCACCTTGATAACGCCCCGGTGACCGACTTGCTGACCGACCCCGTCTTGACCCTGGTTTTCCAAAATGGGCATACCTTGCCTTTGCTTTGCCCCGATTGCGGCGACTCCTTGCATATTGACGATCAAAGCGAGCTGTTAGATAACATCAATGGTTTAACTATCATTGCTCTGGAATGGGATGAAGATACGGAGGAACTGATTATTGAATTTGGTCGTCCGGAGAATGAGGAGGATGAAGAGGAGGCCGAGGTGTTGGAAACCCTGGGCATCCATCTAAACTCGGTCCGTGGTCTAACCTGCCCTCACCAAACCCTGTGGCACGAGGAAGATGAAGAGGATTAACCTCAAGTGCCAGGGGCGGGGTTACAACCCCGCCCCTGTTTTTATTAATTCTAAAACGCACTGCTGTTTGCCCTTGCCCTGACTTTATGCTATTCTCCTTGGCTGGTCAAATGGGAGTTACAGCCTCGCTTTTGCCATCCTATGCAGACAACCGACGAAAGCTAGCCTTGACATGGCAGATGAGACCCTCTTTTATATCAGCCGGCGGCGGCGGGTGGCGGCCTGGTCGGTCCACCTTTTTACGGCCAGCGGCGGCGTTTTTGGCTTGTTGAGCCTCTATGCTATTCATCAAACCCAGTTTATCGTAGCTTTTTGGCTGATGGGAGCAGCTATTATCGTTGACTCGGTGGATGGCATACTGGCCCGGCGAGCGCAGACCAAAGTAGCCGCGCCCAAAATTGATGGCGCACTGCTGGACAATATTTTGGACTACCTTAATTATGTGACGGTACCGGCCTTCCTTTTGTTAGTGGCCGATTTATTGCCGCCGGGCTGGGGATTTGTGGGAACCAGCGTTATTATGCTGGCCTCGGCCTATCAATTTACTCAACCCGAAGCCAAAACAGACGATCACTTTTTTAAAGGCTTTCCCAGCTATTGGAATATCGTTGTTTTTTATCTCTTTTTTTGGCAGACCCCACCCTGGCTGAATTTGGCCATAGTGCTGCTCCTGGCGGTGTTGGTGTTTGTGCCTATCAAGTATGTTTACCCTTCCCGCCTGGATTATTTGACCCACAGCCGCTGGCTGCGCCAGGCGATGCTGGCGGCGACCCTTCTCTGGGGCGTAGCCACGGCAGCCTTACTCTGGATTTACCCACGGACCAACTTTGTGCTGGTCAACCTCTCTATTCTTTATATCATCATCTATATTGGCCTCAGCGTTTATCGCACTTTTAGACCCATTGAGCCGCTGCCCCGGGGGCCACGCAAAAATGTCATCGCCGAGCGGCTGGAACGCCTGCGCAAACTCCGCCAGCGCCGCTGGCCCCTGCGCCGCCGCCGCTGAACTTTACCAATTATCCACGCGCTGGCACAGCAGCGAAGCCGCCAGATAGGCGTGCCGCTTCTTGGGCGGGGTGACGTGGCGCAGGCAGATCATGGCCAGGCTTTGCAGCAATAAACCCTGATAATAATCCAGCATATCTGTACGTCGGCCCACCAGCCGGCCAGCAATGTGACGGAGGCCCTGCACTACCTCAAACGCCTTTTTTAACTCCGCTTGGCGAAAGGCCGGCAGCGTCGGCATGTCGTCAAAATATCTGGAACTCAATAAAGCCTGTTCAAACTGATGCAAGCTGGGCAAATCGGTGACGTCCAGCAGCACAAATTTGATGTCGCTCTCTAATTCGATCAAATCGCGGTAGAGGTGCCCCGGTCCGCTGCGATAAAAATCAATCAACCAGGCCTGGTGATTGGGGTCAAGCAGTACATTTTGGCTGTGCAGGTCGCCATGAGTGGGCGCCAGCGAAACCTGCGCGGGCAGGCTGGAGTGTTGCCGCAACCACTCCACCGGATTGACAATCGGTCGTTTCAGCTCCGGGACCAGGGGGTGGGTGTCGCCGGCCCAAGCGGCCAAATCTGCTGCGCGCAGCGCCGTCTCCAGGCGTTGGACCGACAGCTTGAGCGGCTTGGCGTATAGCTCCAACAAATCATAAATTTGGCGGGCCTCGCGGTTGGCATACCAGTGCCGGCAGGTTTTGGTAAAAAGGTCATTCACGGCCCGGAGCACTTCGTTGGCGGTGTGGCTGAGATAAAAGGTGCCCAAATCGACACATTCTTCTAGCGGTGTGCCGACTAGGCTATATTTTATACCGCCCAGTAAACGGGTTTGGGTTTTTTCCTTAAGCAAGGTGTGGCGAAACCCGTCGAGATAACCATTGACATATTCGTTGTAATTGCGGTCTTCAATATCGATCATCTGGCGGACAGCCAACTTGACTACCACGGGTGCGACTTGGCTGCCGCGCTCACGAGGGTGTACTTTTAGCACCACCGCCCCGCTGGGCGAAGAAGATGAAGAGTGGATGCGGTTGGGCGGAATGAGCGGCGTGACCACAATCTCGTCAGCCCCATAAAAGAGCTTGCACAACACCTCTTCTATTTCCGAGTGCATAATGGCCAAAGATGGTTTGTCGGTCAATTCAAGCTGGTGGGCCACCTCCTCCATTTGAACCCCAGCCCAACGGATTGAGAGGTCAAAATTAATTCTGACCTTTTCCGCAAAGGCGTGGCTCATCGCCTCAAGCAGCCCGGCAGGAAGCTCGTCTTTGCCCACAAAGGTAAAAGCGACATCATAACTGCTGCGCACCACAGGCACACTGGGATAGGCAGTCACGACAATCTTGACGATGAGCGGATCAAGCTGGCGAGCCAGGGTTAAGCCGCTGCTATCATCACGGTCAGGATCACTTTCCAGGCGCACGTCCAGCACGGCCACGTGTACCCGTTCCCGGCTGGCAATTTCCATGGCTTCCAGACGGGTGCTGGTAGCAAAAACGGTATATCCCCTCGCCGTCAGGAGAAGCTCGACTGAGTCACGAAAATCAGGATCGTTGTCGACGACTAGGACACGGCGAGATCGAGCAGTTGACATAAATTTGACTCCCTAAAACGTTATTTGACAATCGGATGAGGGGCCGAGACCGGCGAGGCCGGCAGGACCACTCGCAGGGCTGTACCCCGCTGTCGTTCACTCCACAACAGTTCCAGATCACCCCCAAAAGCGCGAAAAATATAATTTGCAATCAGCACCCCCACACCGCTGCCGCTGGCAATTTCCTTAGGGATTGGCCTTTTGAGAAAGTGGGGCTGAACTTTTTCCGAGAGACCATGCCCTGTATCGGTGATCATAACCTCAACCTGTCCCCGCTGCGCTTTGGAGGTCACTTTAAGTTGCCCCCCTTCCGGCATCGCTTTTAGGGCATTGTTAACCAACTTTTCCATGGCCACATCAAACCACTCTTTGTCAATGTGGGCGCGCAGTCCGGCACAATGCAAATCCAACACCAGTTTCACTTGTGGCTGAGGCCGGCACCAGTGTGGGACCTGTTCTCGCAAGGCCGCGTCAAGATCATGCTTGTTGCCAGTCAGGCCGGGTTTGGAGGGCAGCGGCTGAGCAATAGGGATGTCCTGAATGGCGCGCATCACTTCCTCGATTTTATCCAACAGGTGGCGAGCTTTTTCGTCAGAGGGTAAATAATCGGCCAGCACGGCCAAATAATTACGCGCGGCGGCGGTTTTTTGGGTAACGCTGTGAGCCCAACTCGACCCAAAGAGGCCAATCCAGGCCACCGCCTCAGTAGCTACCAGATGACCCCGGGTGCGGGCCAACTCGTCGTAGCGTTGGGCATTCTGGATGGCGATGGCAGCCTGGTTGGCCAGGGCCTCGATGATTTCACATTGGTCTTCACTAAAATATCCAGGCTGACTATGTTCAAAATTGAGCACGCCCAGGCATTGTTGGCCGCTGAGCAGCGGTACGGCCAGTTCCGAGCGCATGTACGGGCGGAACTCGCGGTAAATGTCACGCCAGGGCGGCTGGGTGACATCGTACACCACAAGCGAGCGTTTCTCCTGGACTGCTTTGCCGGTGATGCCCTGGCCGGGCTTCAGCCGGGTTTGCTCAGGTGGTACCAGCATTGGCCCGTAACACAGCTCCAGAACTAAGTCGCCGCTGGCTTCGTCAAGCAATTGCAGCGCCCCATTTGAGACGTTGACCAATTCCATGGCTTTGTTCAAAATTAACGGCAGCATCTCTTTCAGGTCAAGCGTGGCCGTGATGCGCTGGTTGATTTCGCCGACGGCGTGCAATTCGGCTACTTTTCGTTCCAGTTGTTCGCTGGTGCGGCCAAAAAGGCGAGCATTCAAAATCGCCACGGCGGCCTGGCTGGCAAAGAGATCAATCAGAGCCAGCTCATCATCCACCCAGGCGTGGGGCCGGCGATAATTAACAAAGAGAATCCCTACGGGGTGGGTCGCTTCCAGGCGAATCCCTACAAAAGCCTCAATTCGCTCGCGCTTGATAAAATTATGCTGGAGCAGGCGCGGATCATCCTGGGCCGCATTATAAATGATAATGTGGCCTTCCCGCAGCACCAATGAGGAGACCCCCCCGCCCTGGGCCAGACGACGCTTATCCTGGTGGGTTAGTTCACCATACAGGCCAAAGGCGGCCAGATTGGCCAGATCATATTTGCCCGACTCGGCCAGGTACGGATAGATGACCGTGCAATCGGCCCCGGTGACTTGACAGGCAGTGTGAGCAATCTTATCCAGCAGAATTTTGGACTGGGTGGTAATATTGCGTGTCACTTCTTGCTGGACTGTCATCAAGGCGCGCAGCGTTTCGGCCCGTCTGAACTCGCGATCATACAGGCGAGCATTCTCAATGGCTACAGCGGCCTGGTTAGCAAAGGTGGTTAGCAGCGCAATCCGATCCATCGAAAAAGCATTGGGCTTGAAACTGTGGACAAAAAGAACTCCGACTACCTTGCGTTTGGCTTTGAGTGGTAAACCAACGTAGGAAGCGACGCCGGCTTGAAGCAGATACGGGTTGTGATCTCCGGTTTGATCAACATGGGTGGCAATGAAAGCTTCGCGGGTGGTCAGCACCTGGCGGGTTTTACCGTTGGGGCGGGCCCGCTCATGGAGCGGAGGAAGATTTTGGTAGGCAGCCGTGATGGTTTCGACGCTGTCGATCAGGCGACCACTATCGTCAACCAGAACGACGCTGGTATTATCAGAGCCAACCACCTCAGCGGCTAAAGTTACAACTTCTTTGAGGACCTGATGAACGTCGAGATGAGAGACAATCACCTGCGAAGCCCGGTGGACTTTGTCCAGGTCGTCCAGCCGGTGCTTGGTTTCGGAAAAGAGGCGGGCATTTTCCATGGCGATAGCGGCCTGATTGGCAAAAATTGTAGCCACGCGGGCATTATCCTGATTGTAAAAATCAGGCGTCAAGCTATCAAGGGTGATGACCCCAATGGCCTCGCCTCGATAGAGCAGGGGGACACCCAGCCAACCCCGCACCCGTTGGGTTTGATAGGTAGTTTGCATGTCGGCTTCAATCCGAGGCTGTTTGCTCTGCCAGACCTTATAATTAGGATAAGCCTCACTAGGAGGGTAGACACGACCAACTAATTGATGGGGGTCGGCAAAACCCCGGCAGGCGACAATTTGCAGCCCTTCAGGGGTGATGTGTTGGATGGTGGCGCTGTCATAAGCCACAACTTGTCTCATAACATCCAGAATCAAGTCCAGAACCTTGTCCAACTTCAGGGTCGAGTTGACGATTTGGGAGACTTCAAACAAACTCTCTAACCAGGCTTTCTCGCGTGAGGTGGCCTCAAGTTGGGCCCGGGTGCGGCGAGTTTCGACAATGGATTGGATCAGAATGGCCAACTCCTCGCGATCAAAAGGCTTGGCCAGATAACGATAAGCGCCTGCTTTGAGGGCTTTGACCCCCACTTGTGGGTCCAGCCCCCAGCCGGTGAAAATGATAAAGTCCGTTTCGGAGTCAGAGCAGCGATGTTTGATCTCTTCCATCAGGGTCAGGCCGTTGTAGGGTGAAGGGAGTAGGAAATCGAGCAGCACCACGTCGTAACATTGCAGGCCATCGGCAATCAGGTTGATGGCTTCCAGCCCGCTGGCAGCCGTTTCTACCTCATACCCATGCTCTCTGGCCAGCCAACTGGCCAAAGGCTGGCGCAGGCTGTCTTCGTCGTCAACCAGTAAAACCCGTACCGGAGCATCAACCATGTGTGGCCTCCTCGGCGATGACAGGTAACTCAATCAGGAAGGTGGCGCCCAGCAACATAAAACTTTCAGCAACCCTGATGCGCCCCCCCATTGACTCGATCAAGCCGCGGGTAATATACAAGCCCAACCCGGTGCCTTCGTGGCGGCGGGTGGTAAAACCCAGGGAAAAAACTTGCTCAAAATGCTGGCGGTGAATGCCGGGACCATCGTCGCTGATAAAAATCTTGATCGGATAAGCCGGGTCATCAGGGTGGTACTCGCTGCGCAGGTCAATCTGCCCGTTCTCCTGCTTATGCACAGCGATTTGCTGAATGGCATTGAGTACAACATTATGAAACGCTTGTTGCAGGCGCACTCGCATGCCCAGGGTGCGGGGCAGGTCGGGGGCCAGGTGCGCTTTCAACTCAACCTGGTTCTTGCGGGCTAGCGGCTCCATCAGGCGGAGGGTCTGGTTAAGCACGTCGTTGACCTGCAAAAGTCGAGGTTCGTCGCCGGCAATGAGGGTGCGAAACATGCGGGTAGTTTCTAGAACACTGCGATTCATAGCGGCAATAGTTTCGGCGGCGCGCTGTAATTCTCGATAAAGAAAAGTTTTGGCCAGCTCCGGGTGTTCTTGTTCCAGCCGGGCAAAGCCTTGCAGCAGGTCACTGGAATGAAATTCAACACTGGCCAGCTTGTTGTTGACTTCGTGAGCCAGGCCGCCACTGAGTTGCCCGACCAGGAAAAGCTGCTGGAACGAGCGCATCATTTCCTCGGTGTGGCCGCGCTCAATGGCCGCGCCCATCACCAGGGCCGTAGCCAGAGTTTGCTGCAATTTCTGGGCACTGAAATGGTTTGCCTGCGGATGGAACAGAAAGAGACCATGTTGGACCTGGTTGTGCGCTTTGATGGGCACGGCGAGGCAAGACTCAAAGTTCAATAACGGCAGCAAATAACGAAAACGAGCCGCTCCGCGCCCGGTAGCCTCTTTTTCCCAGATGACCTGACGCTCCAAAATCACATCTTTGACCGGACTCGCGCTCAGGTGATGGCGGTGCAGCTCAAAAGCCAACGGAGCGCCGCTGTGAGCCTCCAGCGAAACCGCGTGGCTGACCGGATCGAGCGCAAAAACAGCTCCGGCGGCAGCTTTCGTTTCGGCGCGCAGCTCGTCCAGACCGCGGGTCAGCGCTTCACTTACGCTGTGGCGCTCCTCGACGGCCTGGGAAACACGCTGAAAAAAGCCGATTTCTTCGGCTAATTCCTGGCTTTGGGAGACCACGTAACTGCCTTTAGTCAGGTCGCCCCGTTCCAAGCGCTCCAGCAGGGTCTCAACCTCTTGGAGGGTGAACGGTTTAAGTAGGACATCGACAAAGTCGATGGTCTCGATGGCCGCGCCGTGGGCATCGGCCAGGTCTGCCCCAGTCATCATGACCACGCGACTGGCCGGACGTTGAGCCAGTATTTGGCGCGTCGCCTCCAGGCCATCCAGACCGGGCAGATTTAAATCCATAAAAATCAGGCGATAGTCGGCGGCCAGGGCATGTTCGACGCCGGTGTCGCCGGCATAGACAGTGTCAACCTCAAAGCCCAGCTTATACAGCCATTTCTCCATCATATCGGCCAGGGCCTGCTCATCTTCGACGATCAAAATTCGCCCCTGTCTAGAGGAGCGGGCCTGGGGCTGGGTTTGCCGGGCCAACTGGGCGGCCGTTAGCCCCAACTGCTCACCCAACGAAATTTGCGGCCCGGTTTCGCGGCTCAGATAGGCGGCAATGGTGGCCCGGGTCGCCTCTCGTTCCAGGCGTTTGAGATACTTTTTAATACTCAGGCCGACATGTCGTTTGGTCGGATCGATGCTCAAAATTTCTGCCTGGACCTCATCGCCCACCCAGAGGACATCCTCGACCTGTTCCACAAACCAGGGCGCGATTTCGCCCACCCGCACCAGGCCGACTACGCCGGGGGTCAGTTCGACAAAGGCTCCGTAGGGCATTACCCGGACCACCTGGCCCCGGACAGCTTGCCCCGCTTGCACTGAGACTGCAAACTCCTGCCAGGGATCGTGCTCCGCCAGGCGCCGGCTGAGTTCCAGGCGTTGACCGGCTTCATCGACGTTGATGACAACCACTTCAACCTGCTGTCCCGGCGAGGCCAGGCTGGCCGGATCGGCCTCACCCGACCAGCTTAGTTCACGACGGCGAATCAGCCCCTGAATGCCGTCGTCAAATTCAACAAAGAGGCCAAAGCGCTGCACTTTGGTCACCCGACCAACTGCACGCGACCAACGCGGATAATTTTGGGCTACATAGCTGGTAAAATCTTCAGGGATCATTTCGGTTTATCTTAACATATTTAACCCGATTATATCATGTAGGTTGCGCTCAAACAACTGCCAGGAAAAAACAGGCTTGCCTGACCCAAGACCTTCCTGCGACCGCCAGGTTTGCACACTTGTTTTATCTGTTTGACAAGACCTCTTGGCCTAATCTATACTCTCAGCAGAAAATGAGCATGATTTGGACGAGGTAAATTATGGTCATGGCCTGGTGGATAGCTGCGTTGCTGCTGATAATTGTGATCGGGCAATTCATGTTTTATCGACGCTTAAAAAGCCAACTGCGGCAAGAGGAAACCCGCTTGCTGCGGCTGGAACGAAAGTTCTCTTTTGTGCGCAATGAGCTGGCCGAAGCGCAAACCCGTCGCAAAAAGTTATTATCGGCTTCTACCCAGGCTCTCATTATTGTGGAAAAGGATTATCATGTTTCCAGCGCCAATAAAGTGGCCCGACGCTTGTTTGGGCCGCTAGACAAATCAGATACGTTTACCACCTGGACTCGACAGCACCAGTTGCGCGAGTTGGTAGACCAAACTTTGCAGGGCGAGAAGATGCCGCCAATTTACTTCAGCAAGGATGATAAAACGCTGGAAGTGCATGCTCGCTCGATTAAAGGCCGCTCAAACGAGGGCAAAAAAGAACCGGTGGCGGTAGCGCTGGCCATCCATGATGTGACCGAACTGCAACGCTTGAGCCGGGCCCGGCGCGATTTTGTAACGAATATTTCGCACGAACTGCGCACCCCCCTGGCCTCGCTCCGCTTGTTGACCGAGACGCTGCTCAAAGGGGCTTTGGATGACCGGAACATGAGCGTCAACTTGGTCAACAAAATTGCAGCTCAACTGGATACGCTGAACCAACTGGCTCAGGAATTGCTGGACCTCAATTTGATTGAGTCGGGCCAGACGCCCCTCAAGCTGGCCGCTTATCCTTTGTGCTCAATTGTGCAGGCCCAGGTTGACCAGCTCTTGCCCCAGGCCGAACGTAAAAACCTAAGCTTGACTGTAGATATCCCTGAAGAAATTAATGTTCTGGCTGATGAGACAATGATTGGCCGGGTGATAACCAATCTTATCCATAATGGCATTAAATTTACCGAGACCGGTGGGGTGACGATTTCGGCCCAAAAAGTTAATGGCGTGGCTTCTTCAGCCTCGCCGAAGGCTGACGAGGAGTGGGTGATGGTCAGTGTGGCCGATACAGGCATTGGGATTCCCCCGGACGAAATTGGTCGAATTTTTGAACGATTCTACAAAATTGATCGAGCCCGCAATCGCAAACAGGCCGGCACCGGCCTGGGGCTGGCTATTGCCCGGCATATCATCGAGGCTCACGGGGGCCGCATTTGGGCCGAGAGCAACGGCAAAAGCGGCACGACCTTTTATTTTACTTTGCTGCCGGAGGAGTAAAGTTTTTGTTGCTTGGGAGATTTTTCTCCATCGGCGTATCCGTTGCCGCTCATTTAGTTGACGCTAAAAGGGCTATGTGCTATCATCATGCCCGTTCTATCCTACCTATCCAAAACAGCACTGACTTCGACGCATGCCTAACCTTCTGATTGAAAATGGTTCCATTGTCACGGTCAATGATGGCAATGAGGTCATCCCCAATGGCTATATCTTTACCGCAGATGATAAGATTGCTGCTCTGGGTGCTGGCTCTCCCCCGGCTAATCTGCGCCGCCAAGCTGATACGATAATTGATGCCACCTTTATGGCAGTTATGCCAGGCATGGTTAACGCCCATACCCACCTCTTTCAAATCTTTGTGCGGGGCCTGGCCGACGACAAACCCCTCTTGGAATGGCTTAAATCGGCTATTTGGCCTGTGGCCAGCGCTTTGACCGAAGAAGATGCCTATGTGGCCGGTTTGGTCGGCTTTCTGGAGAATATTCGCTCCGGGGCAACGGCTGTAGTTGACCACCAATACATCCATACCGACCCGCGCAACAGCGACGGCATCTGCCGCGCCGCCGAAGAGATGGGGATTCGTCTATTGTTGGCTCGCGGCTGGGCCGACCACAATTATCACCCCACTTTCATGGAAAGCCCAGAGGTGATTATCTCGGAAATGCAGCGCTTGCTGCAAACGTGGCAGGGCGCAGCCAATGGCCGGATTCGGGTTGAATTTGGTCCCCTCATACCCTGGGGCTGTTCCGATCAAACCATGCAAACAACCTATCAACTGGCCCAGGAATGGAAGATCGGGACGCATCTCCACGTGGCCGAAACTCAGGCCGAAATTGACATGATGTTGCAATCCCATAACCTGCGCCACGTGGAATGGCTAGATAGCCTGGGGGCGCTCGGCCCTACCACCCATCTGGTGCATAGTGTCTGGTTGTCGGAACGGGAAATTGATTTGATTGCCCAGAAAAAAGCCATTGTGGTGCATTGCCCGGTGAGTAATATGTACCTGGCTTCCGGCATTGCCCCGATTGTGAAGCTCAAACAAAAAGGCGTAACTATCGCCCTGGCTAGTGATGGTCCTGGCAGCAACAACTCGCAAAATATGCTGGAGACGCTCAAAATGACGGCTTGCCTGCAAAAAGTGGGCAACCTGGATGCTATGGCGCTTTATCCGGAAGATGTGTTGGTGATGGCCTGTCGCGGTGGGGCGGCTACTTTTGGCCAGCCGGATTTGATCGGCTCGTTGGAGGTTGGCAAAAAAGCGGATATAGTCTTGGTAGATCTGGATTCGCCCTTCTCAATGCCGGTGCATAAAATACCCTCGACCCTGGTTTACAGCACTGCTGCCGGCCAGGTAGATACGGTGATTATCGATGGCCGGGTGGTCATGCGCGACAAAAAGATTACCGTGATTGACGAAAAAGCAGTTTTGGCCCGGTCGCGGGCAATTTGTGCCCGGCTGTTTGAGCGGGCGCAGGCGATGAAATATTCGCTGGATCAGGTCAAATGGTGATTTTGGAAGGAGGTGGTCAAACCACAAATAGCAAAAGTACTTCAGCTAGTTTAACCTGGATAAAAAATGGAGCTTTTCATAGTAGGAGAAGAAAAAATGTCTGGTGAGAAGAATAAAAAATTTTTATTTTGGTTGGTGTCATTATTGGTGCTTATTGTCTTAGTTGCGGCTCAATGCGGTGGTGCAGCTACTCCGGCCCCCGTTCAGACAGAAGCTGCGCAGGAACCAGCTAAAACAGAAGTTCAGCCAACCGAGGCAGCCAAAGCGGAACCGACCGAAGCCGCTGCACCCGCAGAAACGGCGGAACCAACCGAAGCAGCCACCGTCGAAGCGGCGGCTGAACCGACTGAAGCCGCGAGCCCGGCAGAGGGGGCAGATTTTAGTGGGTTAAAGGCGGCGATGTTGACGTCTGGGCCGATCAATGATGAGGGGTGGAATCAGACGGCGTATGAGGGGTTGAAGGCGTTGGAGGCTGATGGGGCGGAGATCGCGAATACGGAGAATGTGGCTCAGGCGGATCAGTTGGACCTGATTCGTTCGTATGCGGATCAAGGGTTCAATGTGATAATAGGGCATGGGTTTGAGTATGGGGATGCGTTGCTGGCGGCGGCGGAAGAATATCCGGAGGTGAGCTTCATTCAGATAGGTGGGATTGCGGAGAATGGGAAGAATCTGGTTTCGTATGTGTTTCGGCCGGGTGAAGGTGGGTATGCCGCTGGGATTTTGGCGGGATTGATGGTGGAGTCGGGCAAGTTGGGTGGTGTTGGGGCGGTTGAGATACCGACGATAGCGGCGGACTTCAATGCTTTCAAGCAGGCAGCCCAGACGGTCAATTCGAATGTGCAGGATGTGCCGGTGGCCTACACGGGGTCGTGGGTAGACATTCCGAAGGCGAAAGAGGCGGCGATTGCGCAGGTAGACAGCGGGGTTGAGTTGATTTTGGCGAATGGGGACAATGCGAATGTGGGGGCGATTGAAGCGGCCAAAGAGAACGGGCAGGTCTATGCCATTGGTTGGACGCGGGATCAGAGCCATTTAGCGCCGGATTTGGTGTTGACCAGCTTGGAGCAGCGGGTGGACAACATTCTGATTGAGGCGATGAAGGAGATCAAGGCGGGGACGATTGAGTGGACGAACCATCTGGTTGGGTTTAAGGAGAAGGCTTCGACGTTTGCCTCATACAACAAGGCTGTGCCGGAGGATGTGGCCAAAGAGGTGGATGCGGTGGTTGAGGCGTTGGCGAATGGTCAAATCCAGTTGGATGACAATGGTAATGTCATCAAGGATGAATACCACAAGTAGAGTCAGTAAGATGTAACAGGGTAGCAGGCTCATATGAGCCTGCTACCCTGCGGTATGGGGGAGTTTATTTATGACTACAGCAAGCCAGAGCGCGGCAGCTAAAACCAAAGAAGAGGCAGTAGAAAGAGCCGCTAACTATGAGCGAGTCTTGAATTTTTTGCTGCCAATTCTGGCTGTGTTGGCTTCCTTTTTAGTCGGCAGTATTTTCTTGCTCATTCTCAACGTCAATCCTATCGAAGCCTATACAGCGCTGGTCAAAGGCGCTTTTGGCACGCAGCGATTGATCATCACCACCTTGCTTAAATCGATTCCTCTGATTTTTGCCGGTTTGGCCGTTACTCTGGCCTATCGCGGGGGTGTTTTTAATATCGGTGCGGAAGGCCAGCTTTATATGGGGGCGCTGTTCGCGGTCTGGGCCGGCACAGCGCTGAGCTTACCTTATCCCTGGCATTTGATTGTGGCCCTACTGCTGGGGGTGTTGGGCGGCATGATTTGGGGGGCGATTCCCGGCTATCTCAAAGCCAGCCGGGACATGAATGAAATTATTGTGACCATTTTGATGAATTACATTGCCATTTTTACGGTCAGCTTCTTTGTGCACGGCCCGCTCAAGGAAGAGGGCTGGAATACCCAAACTCCTGCCGTAGCTGAGACCGCTCAATTGCCGGTTATCTGGGAGGGGACCCGCTTGCATGCCGGTTTTTATCTGGCCTTGGTGTGTGTGGTGGCGGTTTATATCCTGCTTTTTCATACTACACTGGGCTACCGGATCCGCATGGTTGGCACAAACAAGCAGGCAGCGCGCTATGTTGGCATCAAAACCACCTTAGTGATGGCCCTGACCATGGCTCTGAGCGGGGGTCTGGCCGGCTTGGCCGGGACGGCCGAGCTGCTGGGAGTGCAGTATCGCTTGATTGATAACTTCTCACCGGGCTGGGGCTTTGATGCGATTGCGGTCGCCCTGGTCGGTCGACTCCATCCCTTGGGCGCGCTGTTGGCGGCACTCTTTTTTGGAGCGATGCGCAATGGGGCTAACTCGATGCAGACAGCGGTGAAAATTGATGTGGTCGTAGTTTACATTTTGCAAGGGTTAGCCATCATCTTTCTGATTGGGGGGGCTAGCGCCAATAATCGGATCCGGCGCTGGCTCGAAGCCTGGAAAGTTTAATGTCGAACATAGAATAGGATAACCTATGGATGCAGAAGCGCTTGGAGCTTTATTACACGCCACCATTCGTCTGACCACTCCTCTGTTGTTTGCGGCCATGGGCGGCTTGTTTAGTGAACGCTCCGGGGTAATCAATATTGCCCTAGAAGGGAAGATGCTGTTAGGCGCGCTGATCGGTTTTATGATCGCCTATTCGACAGGCAACCCCTGGCTTGGTTTGGGAGGAGCGATAGTGGCCGGGGCCATCGTGGGCTTGATTTTTGCCTATGTGACGGTTACCCTGGGCACAGACCAGATTGTGACAGCGGTGGCTATCAATCTGATTATGCTGGGGTTGACCGGTGTGGTTTTTCGTTTAATGAAAGCGGCCAATCCGGGCAGCTTGAGCGCTCCCTCATTTGATGTCTGGAAAGTCCCGTTGTTAAGTGATATTCCTTTTGTCGGTCCACTCTTTTTTAACCATTTACCTCTGGTCTATCTGGCTTTTCTGCTAGTGCCAGTGGCCCACTTTGTTTTTTATCGGACTACTTGGGGGCTGTCTGTACGCGCAGTGGGTGAGCATCCCCGCGCTGCCGATACGCTGGGGGTTAATGTGCCCCTGGTACGCTATCTGTGTATTATCTGGAGTGGAATGATGGCGGCCGCTGGCGGCGTGGTGTTGTCCATTGGTTACAACAGCACCTTCATCGAAAACATGACGGCTGGCCGGGGCTTTATTGCTTTTTCGGCGGTTGTATTTGGCAAATGGACAGCCATCGGCACACTGCTGGCCTCGCTGCTGTTTGGCTTTGCCGATGCCTTTCAGTTACGGATTCAATCGGGTATTCTGGCTCCCCTGGGGTTCCCGGAAATCCCCTATCAATTTCCGGTGATGCTGCCTTATGTGGTGACGCTGGTAGCCTTATTTTTTACCGGCAAAATGCACTGGCCTGCGGCAGCGGCGATTCCCTACAAACGGGAAGAGGCGTAGAATCCAAGATGACCAACAACACCTTTCTACGCATGGAAAATATCACCAAAACCTTTCCCGGCGTGCTGGCCAACAATCGGGTTAATCTGGAAGTACGCCGCCAGGAGATTCACGCCTTGCTGGGTGAGAACGGGGCAGGCAAGTCCACTTTGATGAATATTCTATATGGCCTGTACCACCCAGACAGCGGTCAGATCTATTTGGATGGCCAGCCAACCCTTATTCACTCGCCGGATGATGCCATTGCTAAAGGGATTGGCATGGTCCACCAGCACTTTATGCTAGTGCCGCCCTTGTCGGTAACGGAGAATGTCATGCTTGGCCTCCCCGGCGATAAGGGAATTTTGCTCAACCATCAGGCGGCTAAAAAGAATATCCTTGAAATCTCGCAGACGTATGGGCTGGAGGTGAACCCCGACCAGCCGATTTGGAACCTGTCAGTAGGGACGCAGCAGCGGGTCGAAATTATCAAGGCCTTGTATCGGGGAGCCAAATTGCTGATTCTGGATGAGCCCAGTGCGGTTCTGACTCCCCAGGAAATCGAGGGGCTTTTTGTCGTGATGCGCCGCCTGATCGACAATGGTAACTCGATTATTTTTATCACCCACAAATTGGACGAGGTGATGGAAGTTAGTGATCGGGTGACGGTTCTGCGCGACGGGACAGCCATCCAAACGGTGGAAACCAAAGATACTACCAAGGCCGAATTGGCCCGGATGATGGTGGGGCGGGAGGTGCTGTTCCGCCTGGACAAGCCGTCAGTTGAACCTGGCCAGGTGGTGTTGGACATTGCCAATCTGGTGGTCAACGATGACCGGGAGATAGCCGCGGTACGTAATTTATCGTTGCAGGTGCGGGCAGGCGAAATTGTGGGGCTGGCCGGGGTGGATGGCAACGGCCAAAAGGAGCTGGCCGAGGCTATTGCCGGATTACGCCCTCCACAGGGCGGGACCATTCGCATCAGTGGCCGGGAAACCACTCAGTTTAATTCGGGAGATTTGCTTCATTTCAACCTGGCTTATATCCCGGAGGACCGCCATCGTGAGGGTCTGATATTGGGGTTCAAGGTGAGTGAGAATTTTATTGCCCGTAATTTTCGGCGCCGCCCCTATTCGGTGCACGGCATCCTCCAAGCCGGAGCCATCAAAATGCATGCCCGGCAGTTAATTCAACGCTTTGATGTGCGCACACCCAGCGCCGAAGTTACAGCCAAAACCCTATCCGGCGGAAATCAGCAGAAAGTAGTCCTGGCCCGTGAGCTGTCGGAAGACCCGGATTTAATTATTGCGGCTCATCCCACCCGCGGGCTGGATGTCGGGGCAACTGAGTTTGTGGAAAATCGTTTGTTGGAGCAGCGTGCCAGAGGGGCGGCTATCTTGTATATTTCAACCGAACTGGAGGAAATTTTGAACTTAAGTGATCGGATTGCAGTTATTCACCGAGGTGAAATTATGGGCGTGGTTCGTCCCACCGAAGTGACGCCGGAAACGCTCGGCCTGATGATGGCCGGTACGCAGCAAGAAACTATAGACAGTGTCTCAGCCTAGAATTTGGGTTAAGGTGGGTGATTAAAACGTGGCTTTACGACTAACCGAAAAATCTATTCGTCAATTTATTGAAGAAGTTAGCGACCAACATCATGCTATGGCCGGAGCGGTGATAGCGGCTTCGGCGGCCCAGGCGACTGCCCTGGGTGAGGCATGCCTGCAAATTAGCCTGGATAACCAGGTGGATAAATTAGATTGGCATGATGTCAGCAGCCGGGTCGAGCAAATGGTTCATATTAAGAATACCTTAATCGAATGGTGTGACCAGGATGCCACGGCGATTGCCGAATATGTGGCCTTGCGCGAGGCCGGCCAAGAACTGCAAGGTCAGCGACTTTTGTGTGAAAGTCCGGCTGAAATTAGCCGGCTCTGTGTTGAAGCAGCCAGCGTATTACAAAATTTTCGTCCCCTGGTTTTTCAACAGGTGCAGGATGACCTGGAAATGGCTATGAGTTTATTGGCCGGGGCAGCCCAGGCAGCGTTGCTTTTGTTGGATAGCAATCTCCGCATCTGGCCCGAATCGGGTCTGCTGGCCGAATTTGAGCCAATCCTGACTGATCTAGAGCAGCAAATTGATCAACTCTCGCCGTTGCGGCGAATCAGACAGCCCGAAAAATAATAACCGAGTCTTATTGAGAAAAGGTGTCGTTGATGACTCGCCATAAAACGATTTTTACCACGGAACGTGGCCTCCGCCATCAGCAAGCGGCCTTAAACGCGGCCCCGGCTGAGCTGGATATCACCATGCTACGCCAGCCTGATAAAGCTACCTTAATGTCCCACCTGGCTGAAGCCGAATACTTTATCTCTGAGCGCACCGGGGTAATTGATGCCGACATGATTCAGGCTGCGCCCCGGCTCAAATTAATTCAGCGCTTGGGGTCGTTAACCTATGATATTGACACCAGTGCGGCCAGGGCGGCCGGTGTGGTGGTGTGCTATTGGCCGGTTGGTACGGTCATTCGCGTAGCTGAACACCTGATTATGCAAATGTTGGCTCTCAGCAAAAAGCTCCCTGAAACAACGGCGGTGGCTTTGGCCGCCAGCACCGAGTGGGGACCCAGCCGCCGCACCGATGAGGATACCTTTGCCTACAACTGGTCGGATCGGCGGAATGTGGAAGGGCTGTGGCAAAGAACCATTGGCATTATGGGTTTTGGCGAAATAGGGGCCGAATTGGCCCGTCGGCTCAAAGGTTGGGATTGCACAGTTCTCTACCATAAACGCCGGCGGCTGCCCCTTGAGGTTGAACTTGAACTGGGGCTAACTTATGTGGACAGTGACACACTCTTTGCCCAAAGTGATTATATTGCCAATTTATTACCCTACTTTAAAGAAACCGATTTGCTGATCAATGCTGATTTTTTGGCGAAAATGAAGGATGGCGCCGTCTTGGTTAGTTGTGGCAGCGGTAGTGTAATCGATGAGGCGGCCTTGGTTGCTGCCATTGAGTCAGGTAAGTTGAACGGAGCAGCGCTGGATACTTTTGAGTGGGAACCCATCAAAGCTGATAATCCGCTGATTGCTCTGGCTAAACAGGGTTATAATATCCTGCTGACCCCCCATATTGCGGCTGGAGCTACAGCCGCTGCTGCTCAGGAGCGTTTGGGCGATTTTGCCAATCCGGTCAATCACATTAAGGGTCTGCCCCTGAAATACCGTGTGGTTTAGTTAAAAACATCCGCCATGTTAGAAATCGTTGGAAACCTACATCTGCACACCACCGCTTCAGATGGAACAGGCAGCCACGACGAAGTCGTGGTGGCGGCAGCGCGAGCTGGCCTTGATTTCATTGTTTACACCGATCATAATATCGCCGTAGACGGGATGGAAGGCTGGTATCGCTTGCCTTCCAATGGGCACGAAATTCTGCGGCTGATGGGCCAGGAGATCAATGACCAAGAGCTTGTGCCGGAACTCAATCACCTTTTGTGTCATTTTGTGACCGAAGATTTTCAGCCGGTGGCGGCCAATCCACAAGTCTTGATTGATGCGGTTAACGCTCGTGATGGGGCAACTTTTCTGGCTCATCCGCTGGAACGGCCCGGTGTAGGTGCGGCCAGAGAAACGTATCCCTGGATTAGCTGGGAGGTGTCGGACTTTACTGGGATTGAGATTTGGAATGCCATGACGGACGTTAAGTGGCAACTGCGGACTACCGCACGGGCAGTCGTTGGCGCTTATTTACCAGGCCTGGCCTTGACCGCTCCCTTTCCAGAGGTGCTGGCCAAATGGGACGAGTTGCTGGCGACCGGCCGCAAAGTCGTGGCTATCGGTAACTCCGATGCGCATGCTATGTCTTTCAGCCTGGGACCGTTTCGCCGCACCGTATATCCCTATGAATATCTCTTCCGTACGGTCAATACCCATCTGCTTCTGGCCGAGCCGCTGGCGCGTGAGGTCAATCAGGCTCGGAGGCAAATTCTTGAAACCCTCAAATTGGGCCACTGTTTTGTGAGTTATGATTTGATCGCTTCGTCACGGGGGTTCAGCTTTACCGGAGTCAGCGGGTCAACGCAGGCCATGATGGGTGATACACTGCCGCTGAAAAAGACAGTTACTTTGCAGGTCACCAGTCCGCATGTGGCTAAACTGCGTCTATTACGGAATGGCCGGGTGGTGGCCGAAACGAGTGGGCGGGAGTTGACCTGGCAGACCAGTGAGCCGGGCGTCTATCGAGTCGAGGCCTATCGCCAGTTTTGGGGTTGGCGGCGTGGCTGGGTATTTACCAATCCCATTTATGTAACCTATTCAGGTTAGTTGACTCTCATACGGAGCAATGCTAAAGTTACGGCTGGTTAACCTGCAGGGGAGTGTTGGATTTGGCAGACGAGCATGACTTAGGAGCCGAGTTCAATCCTCCCTTTGCCGTAGGGCTGCGCTCCAGCTACTTTAAGTGATAGCCCAAAGTGTTACTTAAATTCGCCGCCCGCATCCGGCCATACCCGCACCCCATGCCGGTGCAAGTCATCCTTCAACCGGCTCACCGACGGCTTATCCACACTGCTATGGCTCAAAAACACATCGAATTGTGGCATCCCTACTCCCTCTCTTCCACCTTCAAATCCCACGGCAGCCGCTGAAACGCCTCGTGTTCCTGCCAGCGACAAAAATCTCCGATGTTCCGCGTGTGTTCTTTATCAACGCGGGCCAGCCCCCTTCCAGGCGTTTTGACTATTTTTACATAATTCTTGCCCTGGTCCTGAGCACATGAGGCGATTATTTCTGAACTGTACCTGGGCGTGGTATAATTGACCCGCAGCCCCGGAATGCTATTCGTATAGCCAAATTGCTATAGAGGAGATGCCGGCATGGATTTTGAACTCAACGAAGAGCACAAAATGATCGAGCAAATGGTCTATGATTTTGCTCGTAAAGAAATTCTGCCCATTATCAAACAGCATGATCGAAACCATACCTTTCCTTATGAGTTGCTGCCCAAGTTAGCCGAGCAGGGCTTTATGGGGGTCTGCCTGCCCCTGCGTTATGGGGGTGCGGGCATGGATTATATCTCATTGGGGCTTGTCTCCGAGGGTTTGGAATGGGCCGACTCCTCGGTGCGCGAGACGATTGCCGTGCACTTGGGCTTGCATGCGTTGCCTATTTTTCAATGGGGGACAGAGGAGCAAAAGCAGCAAATTCTCCCGCCGCTGGCCACCGGCCAAAAAGTGGCCTGTTTTGGTCTGACCGAACCCGGTGCCGGCTCCGACGTGGCCGGCCTGGCCAGCCGCGCTCGTAAAGAGGGCGACCACTACATCCTCAACGGCGAAAAAATGTGGATTACCCTGGCCGATGTAGCCGACCGTATGCTGGTCTTTGCCAAAACCGACCCCGCCAAAGGCGCAAATGGGATTACTGCCTTTATTTTAGAGCGCGGCTGGCCGGGATTGACGACCGGTACTATCGAAGGTAAAATGGGGGTTCACGCCAGCAACAC
>CAZRYD010000012.1:24039-41159 GCA_964604225.1 uncultured Caldilineaceae bacterium | reverse complement strand
CCCACGTGGAAGTTCAACCTGGATTGGCGCGGATTGGCAGAGTTTGTTCGGTATGCTATGTTAGATGGCGCAAGAGGAGAATGATAGCACAGATGTTCGTAAGATACAAAAAATCTAACCGGGACAAGTTTATTTATCTGTAGCTGAAAAGGCGAGAGGTTTGGTAGGGGGAACTTTATCAAACCAATTTCTAAACCAATCGAGCAGGCGCTTCTTTTCTGGTTCAAGCAAGAAAGCAGCTTCGGCGGCGTTGAGAGTCATCTGGCGCAGATCGCGGAAGGGGACGCCGATGCCGCGATTAGCCACCAAAAATTCGTCGGTGAGGGTAGTGTTGGAGATGGACGGGTCATCGGTGTTGATAGTCACCGGGATGCCCAACTGGTGAAAGGCAAACAAGGGGTGCTGGGAAAATTTGGGAATCAGGCCGGTCTGCAAATTGCTGGTGGGACACATTTCCAGGGTGACCCGCTGGCTGCGCAGCAGCTCGATCACTTTGTCATTGCCCCGCGCCTGAACGCCGTGCCCGATCCGTTCCGCACCTAAATCTCTGATGGCCTCGACAATGTTGGTGGCCGGACCGGCTTCGGCCGCGTGGACAGTGATGTGCAGACCCTGAGCTTTGGCCCATTGAAAGACTTTGACAAATTTAGCCGCGGAATAGGTGATCTCGTCGCCGGCCAAATCCAAAGCAACGATGCCGCGATGCCGTCGCGCGACGGCAATCTCGGCCAGTTGGCGGGCATACTGGGGTTCGTGCCGGCCAATCTGGACAATCAGCCGAACCTCGATGCCATGTTTTCTTTGGGCCTCGTTGCTGGCTTCGATGACCCAATCGGTGACATCTTCAAAACTGAAACCCTGGTTGTGGCCCAGCGCTACCGGGTTAAAGCGGAGTTCAAGGTAGCGCACATTGTCGGCGGCGGCGTCGGCGATAGCCTCGGAGGCCACGCGCAGCACAGCCTCGCGGCTGGAATAAAATCGGCGGAGCAGCCTGAATTTATTCAAAAACCCCTGAAAATCATAGGGTTCGCCGTCAACCACCTGAACTAACGGACGCAGTTCGTCCAGACTCCAACTGGGCAAGTCTACGGCGTGTTCCTGGGCAATTTCAGCCAGGGTGGATAGGCGCAGACTGCCTTCCAGGTGACGGTGCAAATCAATTTTGGGTAAATTATAGAGAACGCTGCGTAGATCGCGCTGTTTTTCCACTGATCTAGTTTATCCCGCCTCCGGCTCATTTTTGTGAAGGGGCAGCCAAAAGAAAAAGGTACTGCCCTGGTTTAACTGGCTTTCAACCCCTACCCGGCCGTGATGAGCTTCGACGATTTGTTTGACGATGGCCAGCCCCAAACCTGAGCCCTTGTAGCGACGGGAGCCGGTTTGCCGGCCGGCCTGGTAAAATTTATCAAAAATCTTGCTCAAGGACTCAGGCGGAATACCCAGGCCATGATCTTGGACGGAAAATTTGATGGCCTCCCCATCCAATTGGGCCGCAATTTTTATTTCGCTGCCCGGCTGGCTAAATTTTATGGCATTGCCGATTAGATTGTCAAAAATTTGGCCTATTCTGTCTATATCTACCCGCAAGGCTGGTAAATCGGGCCTGCTGTCGGCCACCAAAGTTATGTTGGATTCGGCGGCGCTGGCCGTAGCTCCCTGGATGGCCTGGTTGATCAATTGCTGTGGGCTGATAAGGTCAAACCTGAGATTGCCGGACTCAACCTTTTGCATGGAGACAATATCTTCAACCAGGCGGATAATCGCATAGGTTTTTTGAGAAATGAGCTCCAACTTCTCTTTTAGCATGGGCGAGATTTCACCCAGCCCTCCTTCCAGGATTAACTCGATGTAAGCTCGAATAAATGTCAGCGGGGTGCGTAATTCGTGCGAAACATTTTGCACAAACTCCGATTTTAAGCGGTTGGCCTCTTGTACTTCTTCCAGGGCTGCTTCAAGCTCAATAGCTCGTTGTTCTAAATTATCATACAGCCGGATATTATCAATGGCGGTGGATATTTGAGCGGCGGTAATGGTTAATAACCGCCCTTCTGACGGCCCAAAAGCGTTGGGGACATGATCGTCAATTGACAAAGCGCCCAGGAGTTTATCTTTGACGATCAACGGCACAATCATGATGGATCGCATTTGAGAGTCAGTTAGCGCAGCAAGTTTCAGCGCGCTGGCTGAAGAGTCCTCCAGCAAATCGTTAAGGTGAATCAACTGCGGCTTTTGGGTTAAAGTTTCAGCCAGTTTAATTAAGTAATCTATTTCTGTCTGGGTTGTGTGCGACCCGTGCCAGCCGCTGCAAGCCTTTAAGACCAGAGTATCCTGGCCGTCCACTTGCTCTTGGATGAAGAGACAGCAGCCGCTGCAATCCAGGGCGTGCCTTAAAATGGTGACAGTGGATTGGCTCACTTGGCTCAGGTCCATCACCTTGGTCATCTGGTCGGCAAAAGTATAGAGGGTTGAAACTTCGGCCAGACGTTGATTGGTCTCGTTGAACAGGCGGGCATTATAGATGGCTACCGCAGCCTGGCTGGCAAATGCGGAAAGTAAAGCTTCATCGGCGGTAGTAAAAGCCTCGTCGTCAAGTTTGTTGGCCACTTCTAAAACACCGATAGCTTCATCCTTAACGATTAAAGGGATGGCAATTAAGTTAGTAATAAGTTCAGATCTTGGCCCGGCGTGCAAAAAGCGCTCGTCTTTAGAAACGTCGTTGAGAAGTAAAGGCTGGCGTTGTTTGAGAGTCCAGCCAACTGTCCCTTCTCCATATTTAAAGATTGGAATGGGTGACTGGAGCATTGGGTTGATACTGTATGAGGCTGTTTCGCGAATCTGTTGCGCTTGGTCATCGGCCAGGTAAACACTGGTGTACTCGGCTTTAAGCAGGGCACCCACTCTCTGGACGATAGTATTCAGAATGTCGTGCAGGTCCAGGGTATTGATAACGCGGCTGGCTTCGAGTAGACCGGCTAATTGCTCAATATTGCGCTGTGTTTCGCTGAAGAGGCGGGCATTTTCAATGGCAATGGCTACCGACGAGGCGATAAATTCAAGCGTCACCTCATCATCGCGGCTAAAGGGTCGGCCATCAATCCGATTGATGGCTTCGATGACGCCAAGCATTTTGCCGTGAATTTGGACCGGCACGGCTAAGAGGGATCGAGTTTTAAAATCAATCGCGGTGTCAATCTCGCTAAAATGGCGGGAGTCGGTGGCTACGTTGTCAACCCGGATTGTTTGTCCGGTTTCCACCACAGACCAGGCGATACCCTGGCCGGGTTTAAGGGTAAAGGAGGCAATATTTTCAGCGCCGGGGCCGGTGGCCACTGCAAAGCGCAGCTCATCATGCTCCAAGAGCATGAGCGAGACCCCCTCCACTTGAAAGAGGGCATTGACCCGGGCCAAGATATTGGGCAGCATCACCTTTAGATCATGAGAACCGGAGATGACCGCCCCAATCTGGTTAAAAACAGCCAATTCGGCCATGCGGCGGTCGCGCTCTTCAAACAGCCGGGCATTTTCAATGGCTACGGCTAACTGGTCAGCAATGGTTTGGAGCAGAAAAAGATCATCAGCGCTGTATTTATTGGGTAAATCGCTTTGAACATCTAGGACTCCTAAAACCTGCCCGCCCAGTACCAAGGGGACCGCCAGCTCCGAATGTGTTTCTAGCGGTAGATGGCCCAGAGGTTGATACTCACTTTGGGAAATGTTTCTAATCAGCATGGCTTCTGTTGTTGCGGCTACGTGGCCAATAACGGTTTTGTGGTCAATTGGCAGGTTGGAAAAGCTGGGGGAGAGCGCTTTGACATTAATATTTGAGGCGGCTTTGAGGGTGATGTAAGTTTCCGTAGTATCAATCAAAAAAATTGAGGTAAATTTGTACTCAAAATCCTGGCTTAAGCTCTGAACCGTATAATTTAATAAAGCATCCAGGTCTAAAATGGCCGCAATACGGCCACTCAGCTTGGCTACAGTTTCAAGCTGTTTATTTTTTTGACGAATGTGGCGGGTACGAGGCTCTTCAAAAAAGGTTTCGATGGTATTGGGCAACAGGCGAATAAAGCCTCTATAGCAAACCAAAGAGGCTGTATCCGTGAAAGGATAGAGCATGAGTTCTACTGGTTTGGGCTGGTGAGCTGTTTGTAGCATCAGTACCAATGACGGGATGGTCTGATGATAGCCAACCGCCAATTGCGTTAAGAGGGGCTCTAATTTTTCCCGGTTGGCCGGATCAAAAAGGTTAAGAAAGGGCGTGTTTTCTAAGGGTTGGGCAACCAAGCCGCACAACTCGGCCAGGTCTGTACAGGGGGGGAGGAGATTAAAATTGTCATCAAGGAGGAATTGCCGCCAGCCAGAGTATGCAAAAAATTGGGCAACTTCTTGGGTAAAAACCGCCGGGGCCATCGCCATTTATCCGTTACGTTCCGCTACAAGCCAACTCCAATAGCGCCAG
The DNA here is from genome assembly GCA_964604225.1 of uncultured Caldilineaceae bacterium. Classification (GTDB taxonomy): domain Bacteria; phylum Chloroflexota; class Anaerolineae; order 4572-78; family J111; genus DSQQ01. The sequence goes on along the minus strand of CAZRYD010000012.1, from coordinate 36,700 downwards.
GTGATAACCAGGCCAATAGTGACACCAATGGTTACAGGTAAGTAATAGGCCAATAGCAAAAACCAGGGAGAATTTAGCCAATTTTGGAGGCTTGCCGGCATTAACCCCGTGGCCATAACCAGCAGTTGGGCCACCCAACCAATGAGCAGAAAGATCAGCGCCACGTAATAGTAGCGATATTGGGGACGCATTTTTATTACGGCTCCAAATCTCTCTGAAAGTTTGGCCAGGATGTAAATGAGAACCAATATGGAAAGCGTACCTAAGGCACCTAATAACGACCCCAGGGCAATCAAGAGCGGCCACCTATCATGAGTCTTAATAAAAAGAGGCCAAATCCTCCGACAATAACGCCGCCCAAAAAGCGCATAACATCTCCCCACACATCACCCACAATGGCTGGGGCCAAGAAGGCGTATCTGATTGCAGCAACAGCGAACAGGGCTATTGGTACAAAAAACGAGGGATAGTAAGAACGGCGGCCCGATTTTTGTTGATAAAAACGGCCAATCACAAACAAAAAAAAGAGGAGAACACAGACAACTCCCCAAATGTAAATAGTTAAGAGGCTACTCACAAGGTTCATAAGTTTTCTAATCCTGGTAATTATCTAGTCGTAGTGGGAACGGGGCCGGCCATGCCAAGGCAAGATTGCGCCGGCCCTTACCTCTAGGTTTAACTTAACGTTTTACAAAGGCTTCGACAAAAGAGTCGGCCATCCGACGAGGGCTACCGCTTAAAATACCTTCACGGCCCTCAAATTTGGATTGAACCTCAAAGCCTTGAGCAGTAATATCGTACTGGCGAATATCTTTGGCATGATCGCTGCCGCGCATTTTCAAAACCAATAAGGCTTTGCGAATGGTCGACTCGATTTCGACATAGCGCAGAATCACATACGAGTCAACCACGAAACTAATGCTGTTATTTTCAGGAGATTCACCCAAAAGCACTGGGCTTTCGCGGGTGAAAATGCTAGTCAAGCCTTGACGTTTAAGCGCGTTGATAAAACCAAATTCTAAACTACGTAGTTCAACAGGGTCCTGGGTTAGACGGGCAAAATGAGTGACGCTGTCAACCACAACCCGCCGTGCTCCGGTCTGATTGACGTAACTTTCAATCATCCCCCCAACGCTTTCAACATCAAGACGGCTAACTTCGGGGCTGGTCATCACTACTTTGAGTAATCCCTTTTTTTCAAAATCGAGAAAATCCCAGCCAAAAGCAGCCGCATCGTGATAATACTGCTGAGGGAATTCCTCAAACGTAATAATGAGCCCCGGCTCGTTGGCCTGAACAATGCCATTGTAAATAAATTGCATGCCCAGTGTGGTTTTACCTGTACCCGGAGCGCCTTCAACCAGGTTGGCAGTTCCTCTGACAAAACCGCCGTCCATCATTTCATCTAGACCGGTGATTCCTGTTTTGACTCTATCCGTATCCATACCTGCGGCTCCCTTTTGTTGGAATATCAATTGAGAAACTGGATAAAGATTGTGATGTTAAAAATGCTCGACCAAAATTCGATCAATTAATCGGTAATTTAGTTAGCTGTCGGGGGGATAAGGATGAAAAATAAACATCCCTGGTTTTTTGTTACAGCAAAAATGTGGCCAACATAACTTTAGGTAATCAATCAACCTGAGTAATAGACTTATTAACGCATTCCCCGAATGATATGATAAACCGCTTTTACCCTAAAATGTCTATCCTCACAGGCTAGAATAAACTGGTCTACCAGAGCGCGCATGTCCTCATCGGTCGCTAGAGCATAAATGACTGTGTTACCATCCAGCACCTTCTTCTCCATAATGCCACTTTCAACTAAATCTTCCAACTCTGGTTTTACGGCCTCAGCATTTCTACCGGCATATTTGGCAATATTTTCAACTGTATCCGCCGTATGAGGATTCTCGTAAAAAAATCTGACCAGGTCCCATTTAATGAAAGAATTTACCTTTGTCTTGACAAAATCAAGCAACGTCGGATCCATATCATCCATTAATCGGGCCGTAAAGTCATCGCCGTTCGCAGTCAAAGCCTTATCCTCCTTCATTAGTCAGAAGATTTAAACAGTCCGCAGGATTACTGAACGCGAGCTGAGATCAAGCGAAGCAAAGCCTATCTGACTTAATTTTCCCACACGCTTTGGGGCAACCTTTAAGCTCTATGTTATCACTTTCGGTTAGATTTTGCAACAGGATTAAATAACTAATCCTGTTGCAAAATTCTAGAGACATCAAGTTACAACTTCGCGCTTTGTGGCGGTTTTAGCGCCGTCGGGCTTTAGCTTGCTTCTTTTTATTATTACCACCTTCAGCCTTGGCCGTACCGGCTTCGACTGGTACTTGAGCAGCCCCACCGCCATTGCCGCCCATGAGATCTGCTTTCATATGACAATGCTTATATTTTTTACCGCTGCCACAATAGCATAGATCATTGCGTCCCGGCAATTTTTGCACTCGCACCGGTGTAGGGGCTTGCTTGGTTGCGCCGGGCGTACCGGCCTGCGCTTGACCGGCCGCAGCCGCATCTGGGTGAATGGCTTGCACGTTTTTTGGCTGGGGCGCTTCGCGAATAATAGTGGGATGATAAATGTTCCGCACCACTTCTTCCTGCACAGCGGCTCGGAGTTGTCCGTACATCTCATAGGCATCTTTTTGGAACGCTACCAGCGGGTCTTGTTGGCCGTAAGCCCGCAAGCCAATGCCTTGCCGCAGCTCGTCAAGGGCGGTGAGGTGACGTACCCACAGCATGTCCATCACCTGGAGCATTAAAGCTCTTTCCCATTGCCGGAGGTTTTCCGCACCCAGAGCCTGTTCCATCTCCCCATACCGCTGCTCGGCCATCTCCAGAATTTGGTTCTCAATCTCTTCCGCCGACAGGTTATCCCAGGCGCTGGAGGTTAGAGTGGCGGGCATGGGTACAATAATCCGCACGGCGCTATGCAGAGCGGCTAAATCCCATTCGCCCGGATCTTCGCTGCTGGCGAAATTATGCACCAGGCCACTCAAATGGTCGGCAATCATATTTTGAACGCTCTCTTTGAGACTGCTGCTGACCAAAATGCGCCGTCGTTCAGCATAAGTCACTTCGCGCTGCTGGTTGATCACGTCATCGTATTTGAGCAGGTGCTTGCGAATATCAAAGTTGTGACCTTCTACTTTGGTCTGGGCGTTCTCGATGGATTTGCTGACTATGCCGGCTTCAATCGGCACGTCCTCCTCCACTCCAAAGCGATCCATCAAATTGGCCACATTCTGCCCGCCAAAACGTCGCATTAGATCATCTTGCAGCGATACGTAAAAGCGGCTGGAACCGGGATCGCCCTGCCGACCGGCCCGACCGCGCAACTGGTTATCAATCCGGCGCGCCTCGTGGCGCTCGGTGCCGATGACATGCAGGCCACCCAACTCGACCACTTTTTGTTTATCCTTGGCCACACTCTCGCTCCACTTGCGCAGGGTAGCTTCCCACAGGGCCGGATCAATTTCAGTTAAATCATGCCCATGTTTGCGTAGTTCGTCGCGAGCCAGTCCTTCGGCATTGCCGCCTAACAGAATGTCAACCCCGCGCCCGGCCATATTGGTAGCGATGGTCACGGTGCCAGGGCGTCCGGCCTGGGTAATGATGGTGGCCTCACGCTCGTGCTGCTTGGCGTTGAGTACCTCATGTTTAACGCCCTGTCGGTCGAGTAAATTGGCCAGGTATTCCGAGGTTTCAATAGCAATGGTACCAACCAGAACCGGCTGGCCCGTTTGCTGCCGCGTCTTAATTTCATCGACCAGCGCCCTGAACTTGGCCTGGGGATTCTTGTAGATCACATCTGGGTAGTCAATGCGTTTGTGATAAAACTCGTCCTCGTCGGGGCTGCGATAGGTGGTGACTTCAGCCCCGTCTTCTTTGTGGGTCTCTTTAATTAATGTACCTTGCAGTGCCCGATACTCGATGTTGGTTGGCAGTACCACCACATCCAGATTATAGATTGCCCCAAACTCCTCGGCTTCGGTTTCGGCGGTCCCGGTCATCCCGGCCAGCTTGTTGTACATGCGAAAGAAATTCTGGAAGGTGATGGTGGCCCAGGTGAAGCTCTCGTGGCGCACATGGACGCCCTCTTTGGCTTCGATGGCCTGGTGCAAGCCCTCGCTGTAGCGCCGCCCGTGCATTAGCCGCCCCGTAAATTCGTCCACAATGATCACTTCACCGTTTTGGACTACGTAATCTACATCCAACTTGAAGAGGACATGGGCCCGCAGAGCGTTGTCAAGATAAGGGGTCATCGCTGCGCTTTCGCCCTCGTACAGGTTTTCTACCCCCAAGGCCCGCTCGATTTTTTCGATGCCTCGCTCGGTCAGATAGACAATGCGCGCTTTTTCGTCCACTACGTAGTCGCCATCAGGCTCCTCATCCTCGTCGATCCGTTCGCTGCTGCGTTTGAGGGGGCGGACCAGTTGGGCGAAACGCTGGTACAACTCGCTGCTCTCCTCGGCCTGGCCGGAGATGATCAGCGGCGTGCGGGCTTCGTCAATGAGGATGTTGTCCACCTCGTCGATGATGGCGTAATGCAGTTCGCGTTGAGTAGTCCGGCTCAAGTCGGAAACCATGTTGTCGCGCAGGTAGTCAAAGCCATATTCATTGTTGGTGCCGTAAGTAATGTCGCAGGCGTAAGCTTCGCGGCGGGTGATCGGCTGTAAATATTGGTAACGGTCGTCGCTGCTGTGGTAATTGGGATTGTACATAAACGAAGCCTGGTCAACGCCCCCGTTGCCGGCGCTTTGAATCACGGCGACACTCAGACCAAGCAGGTGGTAAACCGGCCCCATCCACTGGCAGTCGCGCTTGGCCAGGTAATCGTTAACGGTGATGACATGCACCCCGCGCCCCATCAAGGCGTTCAGCGCCACCGGCATCGTCGCTACCAGTGTTTTACCTTCACCTGTGCGCATCTCGACCACTTTGCCTTCGTGCAAAATGGCTCCACCGACGACCTGCACATCGTAATGCCGCAGGCCAATGGTCCGGCGGCTGGCTTCGCGCACAGCGGCGAATACCTGGGCCTGGATTTCGCCCAGCAGTTCACCTTCCAGTTTGAGCAAACGCTTCTCTGCTTGTTCCAATTGTACTTGCAGCCGCTGGCGCTCCTGGCGGGCTGCCTCAACGACTTCTCGCTGCAAATTGGCCACTTCGGCTCGCATGTCGGCGGTGTCCTCGGCCAATTGCTGCCGAAAGTCGGCCATCATCTGCCGCAGTTCCTCATTACGCACGGCCTCCATTTCGACTTCTAGAGCCTTGACATCTTCGACCAGCGGGGTGAGTTTTTTAATTTCCCGTTGATTGGGGTCGCCCAAAACGGCTTTAAATATATTCTTTAACATGATTACAATGACTCCTGTTTACATTGAACCAGAAGGGGAATACATACGTGCTGCGTAAAACGTAATGGCTCAATTGGGACGATGAATTTGAATAGCAATAATTACGCTCTACGGCTTATTTTTTGGTTAAAACTGCATCAAGATATTGTACCACAATCCAGGGTACTTCCCAAGAAAAAGAGAGCGCCGATAGTGCGCCCTCTGATTGAACATTATGCCTTATTACAGCTTTACTGGCAAAGTGGGACTGCCAAAGATACAGATTATTTGCCAGTACCCCGCTCCTACTCCACTCAAACTAATTTCAAACTTGACTGTGTTATACTTTACTTTATTAAGAGTTTCTCCAAAAAATTGTAATCAGAATGTAATTGGAGAATTCTAACTTTTATGATAAGCTAAATTTTATCAGGAAAACTGATATTCTACCCTCAAAGTTAGTTTGTGGAGGGACAAACCGTGTTGTCTGATCCAATTGTCTTACCCAGCCAGGCCATTTTTCCATTAGGCATTGCCGTGGCTTACCTGGCTTTATGTCTTTATATGCTATCCAGCCGCAAGCCGGATAGCCCTATTGACCGGCTTTTTCTAGCCTATCTTCTCTTGACCGTGCTCTGGAACCTGGATTTGGTGGTTATTTTTAGCAATCTACCGCTATTGCTACCAAGTTCAAGTTGGATGGAATTGAGTTCTTACCTGCTCATCATCTTAGGCGTCACCTATTGGACCTTTGCGCGCGCATTTTTACAAGATTCGTGGAAAGCGCCTTGGACCTGGGGCGGAGGGCTGGCCGGCTTGATTCTGGCGGTGATTCTACAATCAGGCTGGTTGGTTTTGACGCCGGAGCTATTTGGCTGGAGTAATGGCTGGGTCAATAATGCCAACCTCGGTTTTATCTTAAGTGTTGGCGAGTGGTTCTTTTTTATGGCTCTGGCCACCTACAGCGCTGTGGCGCAGGCGTCCAATACGCAAAGTCCAGCCCACAAGAACCGCATTCAATATTTGATTATTTCCACGTTGGCACTGGTGGCCGGCTACGGATTGTATCTCACCCTGCGCGAGCCTTTCTGGACGATGGGTTTAATTGTTATTGGGCTGGGCGGGGTGCTGGCCACCTACACCGTAATGGTCGAAGACCTGTTAGACCTGGGTACCGCGCTGCGACGGGTCATCAGCGGATTTATCGTAACGGTGGTCACGGTTTCGGTGTACCTCGTCGGGATCTATCTGGTTGAAACCGTGTTGGGTGATTTTTTGACCCAAACATTTGCCGGTTATCTGAACCAAACTGTGGCCGTAGCCGTGGTAACGGCCGTGCTCTTAACCATCATCTATTCTCCCATTCGGCAAGTCAGCCAATATCTTACCAATCAACTGTTGTTTGGCCAGCATTACGACTATCAAGAGGTCATCCAGCGCCACACCCAACTTATCAGCAACCGGCTTTACCTGGGCGAGTTGGCCAATGTGGCTATGAGCCACATTAGCGAGGTGTTGGGGATCAGCCGCAGCGCCCTGTTTATTCTCGATTCTGAGTCCGCCGAGCAGTTAAATTTGCGCACCTTGCCGGCCATCGGCACCAATGGCGTGCCCAAAACGATTACCCTCAAAAAAGACACGCCCATCACCCAGCGTCTTATTGTGGAGCGACGGCCTCTGGCCCAGTACACTATTGACATCTCCTTGCAATTCAAAAATACCCCGGAGTACGACCGCCAGACGCTTAAGGCGCTCAACTACGAGTGGTTCATCCCCATTTTGAAAAAGGATCAACTCATCGGTATTTTTGCCCTTGGACCCAAAAAATCGGGCCGACCCTACAGCGCCAAAGATATGCGTCTGCTCCACACCCTGGCCGACCAAACCGCCCTGGCTCTAGAAAACGCCGCCCTTTTTGATGGTATGCAGCGCAACCTGGCCGAAACCACCCAAATGAAAAACCTGATGGATAACGTCTTTGACAGCATGGATAACGGGGTGATTACCACCGACATCCTCGGCAAGATTACGCTCTACAACCGCGCGGCTGAGTCGATTCTGGCCGTGCCGTCAGAAGAGTGTATCGGCCTGCCCTATAACGAAGTTTTGCCTTCCTTGAACAACACCATTTTTCCTAATCTCATTACTAACGTGGCCCGGCGCGAAAATCACTACACCGATTACGAAATCATCTCGGAACTGCCGGGCCGGGGTCGGGTTAATCTCAGCCTCAACCTGGCCCCCTTGAAAGACGCCCAGAACCAGACCCAGGGCGTGACGATTGTGGTCGACGATGTGACCGAAACTAAACGCCTGCGGGCAGTCCATGATATGTTTCGGCGCTATGTGTCGCCCGCCGTGGTGGACCGTTTGCCCTCTAATCCGGTTGACCTGCAACTGGGTGGGCACCGCCAGGAGGTCAGCATTATGTTTGCCGATATTCGCGGCTTCACCACCTTCAGCGAAAAGCTGGCTCCCGAAGAACTGGTAGACACTCTGAACGAATACTTGTCTATGGCCGCCACCTCGATTCTGATGTTTGAGGGAACGCTGGATAAATTTATCGGCGATGCGGTGATGGGGATTTTCAACGCCCCGCTGGAGCAGCCCGACCACGTGCTGCGGGCCGTCCGAGCAGCGGCGGCGATGCAGCGGGTGATTACGGAATATCACAAAAACATCGGCCAGGAGCGCGGTTTAACCTTTGGGGTGGGCATTCATGCCGGCGAGGCCGTGGTGGGCAATGTGGGCATGTCTGACCGCATGGATTATACGGCTATTGGCGATACCGTGAACGTGGCCAAACGCATCCAGGAAAATACGCCCGGCGGCAAAATCCTGCTGAGTGAAGTGGTCTACAAGATGGTCAAACATTCGGTCAAGGCAGTTTTCTACCAGGAAATGCAGCTCAGAGGCCGGGAGCAGCCGGTCAAAACGTATGAGCTGCTTTACGCCGACCCGATCAAACGCTGATAGTCATAAGCGATGGGGATCAGCGGTATCTCGCCGACAGGAGTTTGACGCATGGACTCGATGGCTTCGGGCGGCAGTTGCAGCAGGCGTGTCGTGACCGCCCGCGCCTGGGCCGGGTCTTGGGCGGCCAATGCGTCGATCAACTGGTGCATAAATTCAGTTTCTATCTTGATGGCTGTTTCCAGAGAGGCCGGCTCATCATCGCGCCAGGTGCGGAAATTTCGCAGCTTTAACAGGGGTCGAGCCAACTGCTGAAAAACCTGGTTATGCGTGGCTTTAAAAATGGCCTGCATGAGGGTCCGGTAGCCCTCGCGTAAGGGCTCCAATTCCGCCTCCGGCGTGTCCTCTTTAGCCCACCACTGGGCCTGATGCCGGGCAAAATCAGCCAGGTAGGCTTCAGCCAGGCGGCGAATCTCGGCTATTTCTGCTTCGGTCGCGGTCGAAGCCGCCAGGGCCATGACCTCCGGCAAGATGATTTGCTCAAACTGCTCGACATCCCACACCGTCGCGCCCGCCCGGCGCAGGGCCAGCAGTAACGCCTGGCCAAATGCCTCGTTTTGAGCCGGGGTGACAAATACGCCTAGCCCTTGTGTGACCTCCACCAACCCCTGAGCCATCAAAATGCGGGTCGCGTCGCGTACCACCGCCCGGCTGACCCCAAACTGCTCGGCTAACTCCGGCTCGGTGGGTAGGGTCGCCCCACTCTCCAATTCGCCGGACAGAATTAACGCCTGGATGGTCTCGGCCATCTGCTCGGCCAGGGTTTGTTTTTTAATAGGTTTCGAGGACAAGGGTTTTTTGGCCATTATTCCCCCGCTGACGCGCTTCCACTTGCAAGTATAACCCCAATGATACCACCAAAACCACCCCGCTAATAATCCAGGCGGCGCTAATCGAAACCTGTTCGGCCACAAAACCCAGCCCGATGCTGCCCACAATACAGCCCAAGTACCCGGCCAGCGATTCGATGGACAGCATCGAGGAACGCTGCGCCGCCGGAATTTCGCGGTTCAGCAGGGCGCTGTGCGGCGAGTTGATAATCCCCATATTCAGATAGACCAGCCAGAAGATGACGGCTGCCGGGGAAGTACGGGTCTGCCAGGCCAACGCGATCAAGGTCAGACCACGCACGCCCTGAAAGATGGCGCAGACCAGCCCGTAACGCCGGTTCAGCAGACGGCTCAAGGGAGTCGCCAGCAGGTTGCCGACCATGCCGACAATGAAATTCCCCCCCATGACCACGCCAAAAAAGAGAGTAGGGGTTTCAGCGCCGCCCAGGAGGCCGGCAAAGTAGGGCTGCCACAACGTCTCCAGGCTGATGATAGCCAGGCCGCTGGCAGCCGTGACCGCCAGTAGGCGTAAAATGATGGGGTTGCGCCAGCTCTGGGCAAAGGCTGTCTGCAGGGTGGACCAGGTTTGCCCTAGATGCTGCCGCCAACTCCCGGTCGTTGCCCGCCGTTCCTCTTTGAGTAGCAGGAGCGTGGCGATCAGGGTGATCAAATGGAACAGGGTGGCCAAAAGAACAGGCAGCGCCAGCGGGGTCAACACGGCGGTGCCATCGGCGGGCAGGGTCGGAAAGAGTTGGGGGATGAAACTGCCCAACAACGTGGCGCTACCCAAGGCTAGCAAAGAAAACGTGCCAGCCCGGGCCAGGTCGGGTTGCAAGTCAACCTCTGGGTCGGCGGCCTGAACGGCGTCAATGAACCAGGCCTCCAGCGCGCCGGAAGAGAGCGCCCGGCCCACCCCGTTGAGCACAAAAGCTAGCAGGAAAACCGGCAGCGAAAAGGCCAGCAAAAAGACCAGGCTGGCCAGCGTCAGACAGGTATAGGCCAGCAGTGCCACCCATTTGCGGCCGATCGTATCGGCCAGGCCGCCGGTGGGCACCTCCAGCAGCACAATCGTCAACGAGTAGCTGCCCATGAGCAGCCCAATTTCAAACAGGCTCAAGCCTCGCGCCTGGCAGAGAAGGACACTCAAGGCCATCGGCAGGGCAGTGGCGAACCAGAATAAAGAAAGGATCACATAGTAAGTCCGGCGAAGTGACTTCATATAACTCCTTATTCATAATGTCATATGATGACATTATCATATCTTTACAATACATCAAAACGAGGATTTTGTCAAGGGGGAAAATTGGAACAAAACAGACGATCTCAGCCAAAAATAAAAAGGGTCTCTACCCATCGGCAGAGACCCTAACGATTAAATTAGACGATTTATTCCCTGGCGGTTTGATTTTTTCGGGCCAGGCGGCGAAACCGCCACTCACCCCGTGGGGCCTGCGGCCAAACACATAAGATGGTTGGCAGCGCTGCCCGGAGTCGTCGCGATTGCCGGGCCAGCCAAAGCAGCCGTTTCTCTCGCTGCTCGTCCCAGGAAAAATTGAAGTCGGTGCGCAGCCGGACCGGCAGCAGGCCAATCCCGACAAAGCTGGCGATACGGATCACCGGCCCTAATGGAGGCGAAGATAGTCCAGGCCACCTCGCCGTCAGCGATACTGTCGGTCGAGGTGGCACCGATGAGCATGCAGGGCTTTCTGACCCTCAATAGTAATCCTGGCCCCACTTAACAAGGACACCCATTTGTGGTATAGTCTAACCTGGTTTTTTGTGATCCTACCCAGAAAATGGAAAAAAGGCCAACGGCTGACACCGAAAAAATCCGCCAACTGGAACGCCAACTTGCCGGCTGTGCTAATGTTTCAAACGCGGATATACAAAAGAAAATAGATCTCCTAAACGACCTGGCCTGGACCTTGAGCGATACCGACATGCAACGGGCGCAATCCCTTAGCCAAACAGCTCACACCCTAGCCACATCCACCGGCAACGGGTCAGCATCCTACCCCTTAGGTGTTGCCTACAGCCTGCGTACCCAGGGCTATCTCAACCTGCGGCTGGGCAACTATCCCCTTGGCCTGACCCAACTGTTCAAAGCGCAAGAAATCTTTGAATCGCTCAACCATTCCCAGGGGCTACCTGACGTTTTCGATCACATCGCCGGCATTTATTTCCAGATCGGCGACTTCCCCGAAGCGCTCAACTATATGTACAAACAGCTTGAGGTGGCGCAGCATCTCGGTGATAAACGGCTTATTGCCAACGCTTACAACAACCTGGCCAATATTTATTTTGAAACGGGTGATTACGAGCGGGCTATAGAGACGCTACATCATAACTTAGAGATTGCCGCCGAAATCGGCTTCCAGCGTATTACGTCCCTTTCTTATATGAATCTGGCCGAAACCTATCTGTTAATGGGCGACTATGAAAAGGCGCTGGAGAACGGGTTACACGGGCTGCGTATTAGCCAGGGGGCAGGGTTTAAACTGTTTGAGGTTTATGCCTTTGACCTCATTGGTAAATCGTATCTAAAGCTGGGTGATACGATGCAGGCAATTCACTATCTGGAAAAGGCCCTGATCTTGTCCAGAAACGTGGAATCGAAGGTCACTGAATCGCTGATTTTGTTGAATCTGGGACAGGCTTACCGCGATGCGCAACAACTTGACTTGGCGCTGGATTATCTACAGCAAGGCGTAACAATCGCTCAAACCATTGATGCCAGGGCCGAGTTGTTCAAAGGTCACCTATTGTTATCTGAAATTTACGAACAACAGGGCGATTTTGCCCGGGCGTTGGCTCACCATAAACAGTACCAGAGGTTCAAAGAATTTGTATCAGGTGAAAAATCCGATCAGCGCCTAAAAGTGCTTCAAATCACCCACGATACGGCAACGGCCAAAAACGAGGCGGAGATACTCCGGCTAAGAACCGTCGAACTGCAACGAGAGGTTGCCGATCGGATGCAGGCTGAATTGCAGGTGCAGCGCCAGCTTGAGTACGTGCGGGCGCTGTCCGCATGTTCGCAAACTTTACTGGCGGCCTCCAGCAGCCAGGCTGACAACCGGCGCTTGCTGGGTGAAGCCTTACAACATCTCATTAAGCCGGCCCAGGCCAGCAAGATTTTTCTCTACGAAAATTTTGATGACCCTGAATTGGGTTTTAGCTCACGGTTAATTGTGGATGCCTGCGCCCCCGGCATCCCTTCGGCGCTGGATGACCCCACCAGCACGGTAATTCCCTGGTCCAGTGCCCCGCACGAGAATCGTCGCCGGCTGGCCGCCGGTGAGCCGGTGGGGGGGCCGGTTAGACAACTTTTTGCCGCTACGCCGGCTTTTCGGGATTATTTGCTAAATGAAGTACAGGTTCTGTCAGTTCAATTCTTCCCGATTCACTTTGGTGAGCAGTGGTGGGGCTACGTGGGCTTTGATGACCGGGTCAACGAGCGCGAGTGGCATGAGGAGGAAATCTTGTTGTTGGGCGCCGCTGCCG